>CAYWSC010000028.1:0-11747 GCA_964460695.1 Hadarchaeota archaeon (SeqCode) | reverse complement strand
TCTACGGATACACGTACAACTTCCTCAAGAAGTTCGCCTCGTTGGGGCCATCTAGACTGGAGCTGACAGAGAGCCTTGAACAGCTGCGTGCCCTGGAGAACGGATTTCCCATACTCGTCGTCCTCACAAAGAGCTTCTACCCCCACATCTCGGTCAACACGCCGGACGACCTGGCCGCGGCACAAGCCTTTCTGTCAAACGAGGGCAAGGACTAGTATAGGAACTACTATAGGAACCTCGTCACCCCGACCTCCTTGTAAGCCGTCCTCCTCACCATCAGCGCCCAGAGAATCGACCCAGCAAGCATCATAGTCCCGCTCACCGTAAACCATTCGATCACATAGACCCAGACCATCGCCTCGTCCTTCGCCCTCAAAGCAAGATCAGAAGCCTCCTTAGCCTTCGAAAGAGCCTCCTCCAAAACATCTAGGCTTTCCTCGTACTTCGCCTCAACGTAGAGGCTTATCACCTTCCTCCTAAGCTCTTCTGACTCTGCGAGCGCGGCCTCCGCCTTCCTTGTGTTGGCACCGAACTTCTCAGCAAAGTCTATCACGGATATTGCGAAGGACCTGGTCGAGAAGAATGAGGTCAGCCTGGTTCTCAGCTTGAGAAATAGGGAAGTGTCTTCCGGAATCTTCACCCTGGCAGCATAGTATATCAGGTTGCTCAGCACGACGGGTGCGTATGTCCAGCGGTGGAAGAGCTGAGGTCCGTTTCCGCCCCAGTCGAAGACGAAGGCCTCCGACCTGCCCTTCCCCACATCCATGTAAATCAGAATTGGGGATCCGGGCGGATTCTTGTCGCTTCGCCCCACCACTATTGATCCCTGCTTCTCCTGAACCCTCTGCTGGTTGAACAGCCAGACCTGCCTCCAAGGTATCCCCCTTACCAGAGGGTGGTCCTCGTAGCCGGGTACTGGAACTAGGTGGTAGGGCTTCCCCATCAGGGGCCAGAAGTCCCTAGGGCACTCGCACGGAAGGATGTCACCGACGGGAGATGCCTCCCAGCTCGGATGGTCGTAGCTTCCCCCGAAGGACTGGGGGCCTCCGGCCATCAGAAACCCCTGCCCCGAATCTATCACGCCGCTCTTAATCCAGTTCTGAAGCCTGGCCGGGAAGAAGGGCATCCTGGCATCTGCGATGATGATCACGTCATACTGGCTCTTCAGCATCTGCTCGGTGCGGGGCAGGTACATCCGCAGGCTTGCCGCGGCCTGTTCGATGGAGAGGTATTTCAACGTTATGAACTCAACTGGGACGGCGGTAAGCCTAACCAGCGGGTCCTGCGCGATGATGGGCGTGACGAAGCCGGGAGCCATCAAGGCATCCCCCATGAAGAGCACCCTGATCATACCCGTTTGCGGGTCCACCCTAGGCTGCGCTGACGCACCGGCTAGTACCACGGCGAGTGCCAACAGCCAGAAGACGGCAAGACCCAGCCGCCAACCTGTACTCATCTTCCCTCTCCCATAACGCCAGAATTCCGAGGTCAAATATGTTGCCTATTCGCCTGGGACTGAACAGTAGGTATCTATGTCATGGCCTCTAGGTCGTCCCACAGGTAGGGATGGTCCCTGAGGTTGGCTCCGTCCGCCATCTCATTCCACGCATAGACGTTGACTAGGCGTACCCCGTTTTGTCTGCAAAGCTGGAACAGGGAAAGCGGTCGCTGAACAAGCCTGCCGTCCTCCACGGGGGTTATGAAGGCGGCCAGCCTGTCGCCGAAGAGCTTCTTGAAGAGCAGGAGCTCCGCCTGCATGCATGTTGCAACTTCTGAGGGCGACTTGCAGTAGACATCATCGCTGACTATGAAGTAGTCCGCAGGCACGTCCCTCCAGGTGGGTAGGTGGATACAACGCTGGTGGTACGCATCGTGCTGGGTGACGACGCCGTGCTGGCTCAGACCGACCGCTATGCGAACGTCCATACGCTCTTTCAGCCTGGAGAACAACTCGGCGTAGAAGGACGCCAGAACCTCGGACCTGTACAGACACCAGTCGTCCCAGCAGGGATCGACCTTCATGAACACGATCTCCCTCCTAGTGTCCCACAGGCCGCTGCGGGGGGGTCGAACCTTCGCCATGGAGGGTATCCTTCTTCCCCACCGCCTCTCCAGCTCGGAGACTTGGTACCTGTCCGCAAGCCATGTCCTGAAGCCCTCGACCATCCTAGGTCCGTACCCGAGGTGGACCCTGCGGCCGCCGCCCCAGTCCACCATGGAGGGCTCCCAGAAGTCGAGGACGATGCGCCCCTGTTCGGCGTAGAGGGCCTCGCCGAACTGGTCGACCAGAATCTCGATGTACCTGACCAAAGGATCGATGTTGGACGGATCCGAGACGTCGATGTTGTTCGTTACAGAACCGTCCGAGGCCACCGCCCTGCCAACCTGGAGCCCCGTTATTTTCTCGACCGCCTCGGCGTGCGGGAGATACCCGTAGGAGACAACCGGCAGGATAGTCAGGCTCCTATCAAGACAGGCCGAGACAACCCTCCTCCACGACCCCCTAGGGTCGACAAACCAGTGGGGCTGGACGTCATACGAGATGGACTTGAAGCCCAGCTGGACGATGGCATCCAAGCTCTTCGCCATCCCAACGCCAAGGTCGCTTTCCTCCGGCCACCACGTGTAGAACGATATCACCGAGTGCATGGCACCGGGGCCTACAGCCCCCGCTTTTAAAGGTGACTAGAAGCGTCATGATCCGATCACTTTATGAACGAGAAGCCCACTGCTCGAGGCGGTGACGGACTTGAAGGACAAGCAACTCTACCTTGGCCTTGTCCTATCCACGGCTCTCATCCTGCCGAGCTGCCTATGCACCAGCTCGTTCGTCTACGAGTCTTCCCTGACCAACGTTTCCTGCCTCGAGGCCATCCCATCGGATGTCTACTTCCTCTACTACGACCCCTTAAAGGCGAACAGGAGCAGCATTCCAGAGCTTTCCAGTTGGGCGTGTATGAACAACAGGACTCTGTCGGTCGTTCTGAACGAGGGGTTCCACCTCATCAACAGATCCACACACACCTTCCTCGACGTGAGGTACAACGAAACCCTCTACCAGGACATGCTGCGAACTTTCTCCTCTACGATCAAGGATCTTCTCCCGTACGGGGTGTCAAGCTACGTCCTCGGCGATGACTATCCCTACGGCCTGACCAGGGGCGGCATCACGGTAGAGAAAATCCTCGCCTACAACGAGACATACCATTCGGAGACCGGAGGCTGGATCCGGATGGACCCCGACCGCGAGGACAGATGCCTCATCGCTAGATGGTTCTACTCGAGGTCTGTCGAGGCCCTGAACAGGCTGGCATCCGACCTGCACGCCTCCTATCCCAACATCTCCCTGGGCCTCAACCTGGAGGCGTATCGCCCAGAGAACATGGACTCAGATGACGTTTCTCGGTGGTGTCAGCTTGACCTTGAAGAGATCGACCTAGAGCCCTACGAGTTCGTCGTCGCCTACCAGTACACGAAGATTCCTAGGGACAGGCTCTGGAAGGTGAAGTACGGGCCTCCCTCCCTGTCGATAATCGATGCGGGCGGACTTCTTAGGCTGTCCCGCGCGTTCGAGAGGATCGCGCCCCTCGCCGGCCGGGTAAAGATATTCTTCATGCTGGCCGCCCACAGCGAGGAGGCTACCAGCCCATCCTTCGTCATAACCCCCATGCAGATGGTGTTGGAATCGATTCTGACCATGGAGCAGGGATTCGACGGGGTCGGCTGGTTCGCCATCGACACCGTAGGCGACACGTGCATCTCCATCGCCGATCCCCACAGCCAGGCCTGGGAGAGGCCTGAGAGGCTGGCCACCCTGCAGGCACTCTGCGTCGACGTCTCGAACCGCTGGGACCCTCGAAGAAGGATGCAGGCCCTCGAAGCGCTGACCAGCGCCCTGGGCAGAACCACGACCTCTCTCCAGGCGAGCCTCGACGCCTCTGAAGAAGAGCTGCTGCGCAACATCTCCCGCCTAGAGGCCAACTACGAACAGATCGATACGCAGATCCAAACTGCCTTCTCGTCCCTTGGCCAGACCTCGAGCCAGCTCTCCAGCCTCAAGCACCGTATTGACGGCATCCAGAGGGATCTATCCGGGTTAGCAGCGGACCTGAACTCGACCGAGGCTTGTCTCGAGATGTGGAACTCGACGCTGGGACGGGTAATCCCTAGCCTTGAGAGAGAGCTGCGTCTGCTGGCGGAGGAGACGCGCCGAAGGATCGACAACATGTCCGAGACGTATCTCCCCATCTCCGAGTTCGACGCGATGTTTCAGCAATCATCCTCCAGAGCGATCCTGCCGCAGATCCGGAGCCTTGAGCTTTCCGTCAGCAGGGTCAACCTTTCAGTTCGCCACGTCGAAGCCGACCTGCCCGAGAGGATCAACAAGGTGAACCGCACTCTCGCCACCTCCACGGAAGCCATCCGCACACAAGTATCCGGCTACGAGGGCAGAATCGAGGAGCTCGAGGGGGAACTGGACCGCCTACGAGACACCCTCCTCCTGATGTGGCCAGTCTCCACGGTCTGCGCCGCAGCAGCGGCTCTCTGCCTGGGGATCTGGATCGCGGGGCGGCAGAGAGCCAGATAGATCTAAGAAGATCCGAACCTAGCTAAGGGTTGGAGTATCGGCGGCAAGCGGTGACGCCGAGTGGAGACACTGATCCTCAGGAGGCTCGTCCTCGCATTCTTCTTCGCTGGATACCTGCCCCTCTGTTTCCTCTTTGCATCGTCAGTTGCTGGGTGGGCTTCTGTCGTCGTCCGTCTGGCCGGCCTAGCCACAATCATCGTCTTCTCCTTCTTCGCCGTCTACGTCCACAGCCTCTTCCCGAGGAGGCACAGGAGCCCAGAGGACTTTCCCGTCCTTCTCACCGGTGGGCCCTACGGGCACATAAGGCATCCATTCTACTCGTGCTTCATCTTCATCGGGTACGGAGCCGCCCTCCTCGCGATCAGCCCCATCGAGCTCGCCCTCAACACCCTCCTCACCATCCCCCTCTTCACGTTCCTAGCGAGGAAGGAGGAGGGGGAGCTGCTGGAAAGGTGGGGGGACAGGTACCGCAGATTCATGGAGGGGAGAAAGATGTTCATCCCTGGCCTGCTCTGACAACTCCATCACTTCAATCCCTCCAGGAGCTGTGCACTGATCCACGGATTTGCAAGTGGATCCGCCGTCCCTTCCATCCACTCTAGCAGCCTGCGACGCATCTCCTGCAGGCGATCCCTGTACTCTCGATCCAGAGCTAGGTTGTTTAGCTCTCCCGGGTCTGCCTGCAAGTCGTATAGTTCGTCCACGTCCGTCGCGTTCCAGACGTACTTGAACCTGCGGTCCCTGACCATTCTCTGGCTGTACAGTCCGAACTGATTGCCATGATAGGTCGAGTAGACATTGGCCCGCTCATCGCCGCCTCCCCGGGCAAGCCCGACCAGGTCTCTTCCAACAAACGTCGGTGGAACCTCAGCGCCGGCTGCCCTGCAAATCGTGGTGGCCAGGTCGATCTCGCTTATGACAAAGCTGTCGCATACTGACCCGGCCGGTATCTCCTTGGGCCACCTAAGGATCAGCGGAACGTGCACTACGTCCTCGTACATCACGAAGTGCTTGTCTATCATTCCATGTCCGCCGCACATGTCTCCATGGTCGGTCGTGTATACGACCAGCGTATCCTTCTCGATGCCTAGCTGTGAGAGGCTTGCTAGAATCCTTCCAATCTGGGCATCCATCAGGCTGACCTCGCCCAGGTAGCGGGCAACTATCGGTGCCCACTTCTCCCATGCCCAGCCATCGATCTTCCAGGTCCTCCTCTGCTGTCTCTGGATGAACGGCTTGCCGGACAACGGGTCGGGGAAGCTGGGCCATGGCTCGATCTTGTCAGGCTCGTACATCGAACAGTAGGGCTCGGGGACCACGTTCGGAAGATGGGGCTCGCTGGGGTCCCAACGTACGAAGAAGGGGCGGTCGGCCTCCACCGCCCTCTCGATCATCTCGATTACCCTGTCGGCTCCCCATGCCAGCCTCGACTGGTCCGGGGTAATGTAGGGGTCCACTTCTCCGAACCAGCCGTTGGTCCTTGGCACTGGCTTGAGCCCCATAGCCTCGCGCCAGCGGTGATACTGGGAGTCTGGAACGTACTCATCGAAGCCATATTCCAGAGGACCCCTCTCTCTGTTGACGTGCCACTTCCCCACATATCCAAGGCGGTAGCCAGCCAGCTTCAGTGGCTCGATGAACGTGGGTAGCCCCTCAGGCGGCGGCCTAGGTGCCTCTGTGTCCCAGTTGGCTATGCAGAGATGCTGAACAGGCCATCTGCCGTGCAGGAGACAGTTTCTTGCCGGCACACAAAGGGGGATTGGGGTGAAGGCGCTGGTGAAGTTCACGCCCTGTCTGGCGAGCCGGTCCAGGTTCGGCGTTCGGATACGACTGGGGTCGTTCACGCCCACGCAGTCGAACCTGTGTTGATCGGAGTGGATCAGGAGGATGTTTTGAGGAGCCATCGCCATCCCTAAGCCTCGGCCCCGAGGCGACATGAAAAATGTCCCGGCCTGCGGGCCGATGCGCCCTCGCAACCCTTATCAGCCCTGACTGAAAGCGATCATTGTGCCCCTGTAACCTGACCAGAAGAGGTGTGAGTACTGCGGAAAGACTGTTCACAGGTATTCTCGCTGCAAGTACTGCGGCGGGGTGTACTGCCTCAGGCACGCCCCTCCAAAGGCCCACAGCTGCAAGGAGTACCAACCAAGGGTGACCATGCCCAGCCTCCCCGGGTTGCCGAGGCGGCGGCACATCGCCCTGCTGGCCGGCGCGATGATAGTCGGAGCGGCGGCCGGCTCGGCCATTCTCCTAGCTAGGAGCGGTTCAGAGGCCGGGAGATGGATCTTCCAAGAAAAGATAAGAGCTGGTTACACAGGCGACCCGCTCAGGTATGTAGACGCCTCCTCCTATGGCCTGAACACGCTGATATACAACGTTGGACGCATCGACCCGTCGGATCCCCCGTTGGATACGCTGAGAGAGATCGGGGAGCGCTGCAGGGAGAGGGGGATGCACTTCTTCGTATCTATCTACTGGCTGACGAGGAGCTATCTGTCCGAGGGGAGCTGGAGGAAGTCTGCCACCCAAGACGGATTCGTCGACCAGTACGCGCCGCCCTGCCCCCTGGACGAGGAATACATTTCACGCATAATAGAGGCCCAGAGCGTCGCGCTGGCGAAGATCGCCAGGGAGTGCAACATAGATGGAATCGTCTACGACGGCGAGCTGTACGGGGCGTGGCCAACGAGATACAGCAACAAGACTTGCTTCTGCGACCACTGCTTCTACAGCTTCCTGGAGAGCATCGGCAGAAAGGACAAGGTGGAGCCAGCGAGGAGACGCTCCTGGCTGTTGGAGTCCAAGGCCCTCGACCGCTACTACTCCTACCAGGGAAAGAGGCTCGCCTCCATCCTCTCGAAGATCGCGAAGGAGTGCAGGCAGTACGACCGCGATCTTGTGTTCGGCCTCCTGGGCAACTCGCTGGACAACTGGTACGTCGAAGCCATGGCGAGATCGATGTCTGCAAAGGGCCTCCCCTTCTTGATCCTGGACGAGACCAGCTACGTCCGCGGATTCTCGAGGAGCTTCGGATACGGGGCGCCGGCGTACAGGCTGCCCACCGGACTCACCTACCCCGAATACATGACCAGGAAGATCGCTCGCAAGAGGCTGAACGCCGTCTGGGTGGGGGGCTTATGGGTCGAGCCCTGGTTCTACCCGGCCACCATCCGCTACCACCTCTTCAACCTGGCTACGCGCACAGGAGGATACTGGCTCTTCTACCTCTCCCCGTACACCACGAACAAGCAGTGGGTTGACGCGTATGGAGATGCAAACAAGGCAATCGACGAGGCACTTTCTCGAGGCACATCGGGCCAGGTGTTCAGACCCAACAGGAACTTCTTCGCCCCCATGCACCTCTCCTCATCGATATCCCTGGCACGCAACTTCGAGCCAGCCGAGAGTCCACCTGGAGAGCTCGAGGCAAGGCTCCGCCTCCAGGGAATGAACAAGGCAGTGCTCTTCGAGAGGCCCACGCAGCTAGTCGTAGATGTATCCCGGGGAACCGGCGACCCGTGTCTTGTCGCCGCGTTCAACTCCTCGGGAAAACTGATATGCTCGTGCGAAATCCGCCCCGGTGAATCCCTAGACCTTGCCTCAAGCTTCGCATCCTCAGAGCCGCCCTACCTGGTTGCATCCAACTCCACCGTCCCCTACACAATCGTGGTGAGGCAACCCATGTGCCTGCTCCAGCCGGTGACCCTGACCGGCGATGCCAGCTTGTACTGGCTGCCCCCCGAGAACCAGTCCACCTTCCAGGCGTACTGCACAGGCTCCCTCTCTCCGAGTCAAAGACTCACCATAGAGATGGGCACGGCCGTCCTGGCCAATCTCTCGACCCCGGAGACCCTCTCCTTTCCAACCTTCCAGGTGCCGGACGCCCAGAGAGGGCATGTCTGCAAGATAACCCTCTCCGGGCTTGACGAGCCGGTAACCCTCTCCCTCAAGTCATGGGCCCCGTTCCTCTCTCCCGTCGCCGTCTGGGTCGCCAAGCCCAAATCCTAGGCCTACGTGCGGCTACTTCTTCACCGGTTCCCATCCACGGCCCTCGGTTATGACTATCCTCTGATCCGCCGGGACGTTTCTTACCTCCTGAACCTGGCCGCTTGGCCACCTGACACGTATCAGGTCGACAACCTCGTTGCGCCCCAGGCCGAAGCACCTCTCGATGGGGTCGTGGATGTGGCCACGGCCAGAGGGGACCTCCGAGTACTGACTCAGGTTTCCGCTGAACAGCTCTATCCTCGCGCCGATGCCGTCTCTGTTGCTGTCGATGCCGACGAGGTCTACCTTGATCCAGTGGTTGGTATTGCCGACAGACTCGAAAAGCCTGTTCCTACCGCCAGCAATGACCACGTAGAGGTCCTGGTCGCCGTCATCGTCGAAGTCGAAGAAGCAGACGGCCTTTGGGTTCCCAAAGTCTATGTCAAGACCGACGAGCCGTGTCACGTCCTCGAACGTCCCGTCCCCCCTGTTTGCAAGGAGGATTGTCTCGTGTCCCCCGGTCAATAAGACGTCTAGGTCCCCGTCGTTGTCGAAGTCTGCACAGTCCATCCCGTGAACCAGCTCGGCGGGGCCCCTGGCCCCGACCTCTCGCGAAACCTCCTTGAACCTCTTGCCGACGTTTCTGTAGTAGGCCTTCGCACCCTTGGAGGCCCTGTCGACGCCGAAGAAGTCGTAGTCGCCGTCTCCATCGAAGTCCCCGAAGAAGCTGGAGTGGGTCTCCCCATGCAGCCCCACCCTTGAAGTCGCCCTGACGAACTTGCCGCCCCGGTTCTCGTAGAAAACGTCGCTCGCCGGCCTGTCGCCCCAGGCCTGGTTAGACAGGTAGACATCGAGGTCTCCATCCAGATCGTAGTCCACCGACACCAATCCGTGGGGGGCATCGCCGCGTCCTAGGGCATTCGAGTAGAGGAACCTGCCGTCCCTCTTGTTCACAAAGTAGAAGTTGTTGCCCTCGACGTTGGTGGCAATTATGTCCAGCCAGCCGTCGTTGTTGTAATCCCCCATGCAGGCGCTGTGGCTCCTCCCCGGGTCGCCCACGTCCAGACCGCTCTCCCTCGTCACGTCAGTGAAGGAGAAGTTTCCCTCGTTCCTATAGAGGAGGTTTGGGCTTCCCTCGCCGCCCATCCAGTTCGCGCAGAATATGTCCCTGTCCCCGTCATTGTCGTAATCCCCGACCGCAACGCCGTGGCCGCCTCCCGGTCCCCTGCCAACGCCCGTCTGCTCGGTGACGTCGGTGAAGCTGCCGTTCCCCTCGTTTCTGAAGAATAGGTTCCCATCCTTGTTCACCACGTAGACGTCCAGATCCCAGTCGCCGTCAAGATCCTCCACAGCCAGGCCGTGGCCCGAAGCGACGACTCCAAGCCCGCTGCCATTGGTCACGTCGACGAACTGTATCCCGCCTGCGTAGGGGACTCGCCTAGCCGCGGTTGGCTGCTCTCCATGGCGGAGGGCAATCAGACCGAAGGATGAAGCAGCGATAATGGCGACGGCGATGAGGAGAGAAGTCCTCCTTCCAGGCGTTCGGATCCTCATGGGACGGTAGTTGGGACAGCCGTGGGCCTTGGGCGATACGTGGCTGGAGCAAAAAGATTTTCCGCAGAGCCTGCAGGTGCTGGGACGGAAAAGTTCCTTTCCACACACCTCGCACCTTGTCGGCTGTGACGGAGACACGGACAGAGCTGGGATCCCGACTTAAAAGTTCAACCCCCGTTCTGGCGCCTGATTTATTAGCGATGACGGCGCAATTGGTTTGCGTGAGGCCATACGGACTCCTCCTCATCATAATAGCCGCCATCCTCCTAGAGCCGGTCTCGGCGGAGCACGCAAAGCCGGCGAAGGTTCTCATCGCCGGTCTGCAAGGACCAATAGCCCTAGCATCGGCCTGGCTTCAGACCGATCCCCTCACCGATCCTATTGTAATCCCGGCCAGGGCGCAGGACAGCCAGTGGTCGACCAGGGAGCTGCGTAAGTTCGTCAGGATATACTTCCCGAGGAGCTATGAGGATCTTCTGACCTACGACTACATGATCCTAGCCCAGATAGAGGTGTGGATATTCAGCAATAAGCAGCAGAGGATGCTTTACGATGCTATCTATCATGGGGGTCTGGGCGGTATGCAGACCCGTAGCGTTATGAGCATGCATCTAGGGATATCCAAGCCCTGGGCCGACTCGATACTGTCCGATGCCTTTCCCAACGATGCCGACGCGGTGGTCTCGATGGACTATACCCTTCACAGCCTCCCCATGAGGGTTGTCATAAACACCAATCCCAGGGTCCCGCCCATCTTCAAGCCCTATAAGGATCTTCCAGGGGTCGAGTACTCTTTTACAGGTGCCTATGGGACCAACCTGGCCATACCCAAGCCCGGGGCGGTTATAACATCCTACTCTGTGGGGCCGTATCCCTACGCCTATCCCGGGGAGTATCCTGATCCCAGGTTCAAATCCCCAGGCTGGATACCCCACACCATGTACTGGAGGTATGGAAACGGAACAACCTGGACCCACCAGGACATGTTCGGACAGTACTGGAACACCCTGTACAACCCCTACGCCCCCGACATGATACTCGCCGAGCTGATATTCTCAACGGGTAGAAAGCTCCCCCAGGACGTCGTAGCCGTCCACAGGCTGAGGACGAAGTTCTCAGGTTTCAAGGAGTCCAAGAGCTTTGTATACAGCCTGATAGACTTCGTGGAGACCTTCGGCGCCAACGCCAACCCGATAACCCGGAGGATGGGGGAGATAGCCACAACGGTGCAGGAGGCCAGGCAGCTCTACCTGGACCAGCAGTACGAAAAGTCCTCCCTCCTCATGGACCAGGCGCTAGAAGAGGTAGAGAGCTTGAGGGAGGAGGCTTTGAGGCTGAAGGACAGGGCGCTTTTCTGGATATACCTGGTCGAGTGGCTCGTGGTTACAGGGGTATCCCTCCTGGCAGGCGCAGCCCTCTGGACACTAATGATAAGAAAACGACTATACAGAGAAGTGGCGGTAACGCGCATCTCAGCCAGGGAGATCTAGACCCGGGGAACCATCTCGAGCCTGTCAACCTGGCACGCGACCTCGGACGGTGCAACTTAGATCGCGGAGTCCTCAGGATCTCCAGGGTTCGCACACAGTATCATCTTTTAAGGCTGTCGACGCCGAGC
>CAYWSC010000027.1:0-11802 GCA_964460695.1 Hadarchaeota archaeon (SeqCode) | reverse complement strand
TGGGCTTCGACTCCAGACGCGACCGAACTTCATGTCGAGGCTAGCGACGACGAATGGATGAGCCTCGCAAATCTCCGCGAGATCGTCGAGGCTTCTCAGCGTCTCCGTGCCCACGACGAGGCGGTCAACCCCCCGTAGTACGTCGTCAAGATCCGCCACGGTGGAGATGCCCGTGTCAATGTAGATCCTCCATCCTTGGGACCTGAGCTGGGTGACGTAAACCTGGTTTGAGCCCCTCTGCTCTATCGCATCGAGGTCCGCTATGTACAGGTCCTCGAATCCGAACTCCTCCTTGAATGCTTCGGCCACCTCAAGGGGCGAAGAAGAGGCTGCTATTCGACTCTGAACCGGGGCGTAGCTCTTCCTCTCGCCTGCCACCGCGTGCACGACTTGCCCGTTCTTCAGATCCATTACCGGGATGATCCTCATGGAACCTCTCTGCTAGTTTTAAGAGAGTCGTTCATAAATAGGCTCTGATGCGCGTTCTCGCCGCAGAGTGGGCCTCCGCCGGTGGAAGCGACTCATGGCCCCTCTTGCCTGAAGGCTACGCCATGCTCAGGACGACATGCTCAGCTTTCGAGCGCCTTGGACATGAGACGACTGCTATTGTCTCCAGGAGGATTGGTCCCGCATCGAGGCATATAGGTGCCACGCACCAGGTGATCATCGGAGGCGACGTTGTCAAAGCTGTATCCGATCTTTCCCCCAAGTTTGACTGTGTCTTCCTCATCGCCCCAGAGACAGACGGAATTCTCTCCGCGCTGACGAGGGCGGCCGAGGGGAAAACCCGCCTACTTAGCTGCCCAAGCTGGGAAGTCGACATACTCTCCGACAAGGCAAAGACGCTCGACCTCGTGGGGCGAATTGCCAAAAGCATCGGGATTCCAGAGTGGACTGCTGTCGAAGCCGAGCCGCGAGCACTGTCCTCGTCGGTGCAGGAGATTGGACTGCCGTGCGTTGTCAAGCCCGCGGCGGGAGCGGGCTCCCAAGGACTGACCATCGTTAGAACCCCGAGAGATGTGGCCGTGGCGACGGCGCGTCTACGATCCCTCGACTGCCAAAGGGCCATCGTCCAAGAATTGGTGCGGGGCAAGCACTTCAGCGCCGCCTTCGTGGCAACGGGCGGCAAACTGGTCCCGCTATCCGTCAGCAGCCAGTTGGTGGATCCGTCGCAGAACTTCGAGTATAGTGGCGGTCTCGCGCCGCAGCCCGTGGCGGCCCAACCTATGCTCTGGAGAGATCTGTCGAAGATCGTTGAAGAGACGAACCTCCAGGGACTGATGGGTGTGGACTTTGTGTACGATGGTGACAGGGTCTATTTCATGGAGATCAATCCTAGAATGACGACCTCTTGCATCGGGCTCTCCAAGATTATCGAGCCCGGAATCGCAGCCGCCTTGATCGACCCCCCAAGCCGGCTTCCAGCAACCACGGGTTATGCCACCTGGCGGATTCTACCCCTGACCGCAACCCTGAGGTATTCGGAGAGCTTGGCGGAAAGATTCCTCGCTCACCCTGAGATCGTCTCGCCGCCATTCCCCCGTGGAGAATTCTACGTCAAAGGATCCTCGCGGTTCCTGGCATGCACGACTGGCGAGGACCCTACGGCTTCCATAGAGGAGATGAACCAGCTTATGGAGAGACTAAGGGAGATGAGACTGCCGTGCTGACTATCGGCCTAGATATCGGCGGCGCCAACACTAAGCTGGCAGCTACTTCCTCAGACAGCTGCTCGCGCCTTCATCTTCACGAGGTACTTAGCAGGTACTTTCCCTTCTGGCTTAAACACCGTAGACTATCCCAGTTCTTGGAGGGTTTGCTGGAACCCTTCGAAAAACAAGCACCCACGGTTGCTGCAACACTAACCGCGGAGCTCTCCGACTGCTTTAGAACTAAGAAGGATGGCGTCCTCTTCGTCCTCAGCTCACTGGAGAAAGTGGCCCCCAGTGCCCTAATCCTAACATCTGCAGCAAAGCTGGTTCCGATCAAGGAGGCACGGAACCAACCCCTCATGTGCGCAGCGGCAAACTGGATTGCACCTCCCCTAGTCCTCTCGAGCGCCTTCCCCGAGTTTCTCTTCATAGACAGCGGGTCCACCACCACCGATATCATCCCTGTACGCGACGGTACCCCCCTGGTGGCTGACCCTACGGATACGGGCCGGCTTGCACACCACGAGCTCCTCTACACAGGTGCCCTCAGGACAAACGTCGCCACGATCGTCGACCACGTGGAGATACGGGGAACCAGCATCAGCGTTGCGTCCGAGAACTTCGCCACATCAGCGGACGTGAATCTGGTCCTAGGTCTCATATCGGAGAACGAGTACACCGTCCCCTCCAGCGACAACGGTCCTAGCGACCTAACAGGCGCCCTCGTTAGGCTGGCAAGGGTAGTATGCTCCGACATCGAATCGATGAGCAGGCAGGACATCGTGGCTATGGCCAGGTTCATATACGACAGCCAGGTCGAGAGGATATCCAGAGAGATCAGCAACTGCATATCGTCTCACGGGCTTCCCGCCGACGTGCCCTGCGTCGTGGCTGGGGTCGGTTCCCGTTTCCTTGCGAGGGAGGCAGCCAAGAGAGCAGGACTCAGAAAGATAGTGACGTTCGACCGCTTGTTACGGGACCACATCCAGATCGATCTGGGACGGCGCTCCGAGGATGCACTCCACCACGCTCCTGCTACAGCACTCTCGATCCTTCCTCAGTTGAGGCCGGAGCTTTGTGGGTAGTCAAGATAGGCGGCAGCATCATTGACCGAGGCGGGCCTGAACTGCTCGCGATCGTTGAGGTGCTCCGGGACGTTTCGAAGGTAGCCAAAGTCGTGGTGATATGCGGAGGGGGCAGATACGCCAACCTAGTGAGGCGTCTTGACTCAGCCAGGGCCCTTGGACCTCTCGCTTCGCACAGATTCGCTATTTTGGCAATGCAGCTAAACTCCTACAGGCTCGCTAGCCTCGACCCGTCCTTCCTGGCGTGCGTCGATTCCGTCCAATCTGCGCGACTGCTGCTGGAGGAAGAGGGGCGAATTCCAATTCTCCTACCCCGACGTTTAGCGGAAAGGAGCGGGCTTCCGGCCTCGTGGGACGTCACATCGGACTCCATAGCAGCATATGTTGCAAGGATTTTCGACGCATCCCTAGTTCTGCTGAAGGTCGTCGACGGGATCTTTCAACGAGGGGATCGGCGCGTCACTCCACGACTCCCGGTCTCCCAGCTCCGCGTGACGTCCCAGTCTGTAGTGGATGATTACTTCCACGTTGAAGTCTCCAAATCCAATAAACCGGCGTGGATAGTAAACGGACTTCGACCCCAACGACTCAAGGACCTACTTTTAAACGGGCAGACCTATGGGACACGAGTCGATCCCGGCAGGGGCGAGTACTTTGAAACTGCTAGTTAGCGTTGTGGATGCGCAGGAAGCTGTCGAAGCCCTTAAGGGCGGCGCTGACATAATCGATGTCAAGAACCCGGAAGAAGGGTCGCTCGGAGCGGCACCGCCCTGGGTCATCCATGATGTCATCAAGGCTGTTGCCGGCCTGCGCGAGACGAGCTGCACCCTCGGTGATCTCCCAGCACTTCCGGGATCGATAAGCCTGGCTGCTACAGGGGCTGGCCTCCAGGGACCGGACTTCATCAAGGTGGCCGCCAAGGATCTGGCGTCGCCATCAGACGCCGTCAAAGTTCTCTCTTGGACCGTCAGAGCCCTTGACAAACTCCATCCCACTCCAAAAGTCATAGCCTGTACCTACGCCGACTGGGAAGAGGCGTCTGCCCTCTCCCCACTGCAACTCGTCGATGCAGCCGCCCGCTCGCACGCCTTTGGCGTGCTTCTCGACACCTATAACAAACACGGACACTCATTGTTTGATATCATGAAGCCCTTGGAAGTCAAGGCGTTCGTCCAAGCGGCTAGACGACATGGCCTCCTCTGTGCAATCGCCGGCTCCTTGACCCTTACACAGGCCCCCGCGATCAGGTTCTGCAACCCTGACATAGTCGGCATACGCGGCGCGGCTTGCGAGTCCGGAGATCGCACCACCGGCAGAGTTTCCTCAAAGTGCGTCCGACTCTTCAGAGAGGCCATAGCCCAGCAATTCGAGTGTCGCCCCTCCATCCACCTTCCAGCACGCGGTTCTCTCTAAATATCAACGCCCCCAGAAGCCTCCTTCCGCCCCTTTCCGCTGGCGTCCGACCTCTGTCCTCTCCCTTGCGCTCTCTACTTCCTCTCTTGATCTGTTTGCGTCCCCACGCAGCCTTTTTTCACACCTAGCGCCTCCCTCTCTCGCCTGCAACGCTCAACGAGCATGTTTTTGAGTGTCCGGCACCGCCACGGCACCCACCGCGCTCCCCCTCTGAACCGCCTTCTCCTGCCCCCTTTCAGCGAACTATCCCTTCTCCTGCCCTCTCTGCCCCGTTCGGCGTCCTTTCTCCTGCCTCGCCCCCCGAAACTACCCCCTTCTACTGGGAAAGGCAGCGAGCGGTGTAATACCTTCCGTCCCGGCTAGTATTACAAATGCCATATGTTTCGCCGCCAACCGCCCTGTTTCGAATATCCCATCCGCCCGGCCTCCGCCTCACACCGCTTGTTGCTCCTAGGCCCCATTAAACTGTTTTACCCAAACAACATAACAACAGGAACACTACGCCAAACAACACAGCAACAGATATCAACGCATCCCGCCCACACGTCACGTGCGTTTCGCCTACTTCCCCAAAGATGAGCGCGAGCGCCCGATTTTCGAGGCCGAATTCAAGAAGAGGGGAATTGCCGTCGACATCTTCGAACCTACCACTCTGTGGCTCCGCATACTCCGAAACCAACCGACTACCGGCGCCGGCGCCCCATCCCGCCTCGGCGCTCCGCCCCCCCAGGACATCCCCTTGTCGCAGGCCGACCTCGTTTTCCAGCGATCCGTCCCCTCCTGGGACAAGGTCTACGGCTCCCACGTCGCCTCCTTCTTCACTGATGTCCTGAGCCTCGTTGAGGCTGACCTCCCTGTGATCAATCCCATCCAAGCAACCCTAAATGCCCAGCGCAAGCACGTGGCCCTCTTCCTCTTGTCCCGGGCCGGCCTACCAGTCCTAGACACTTTCTGCTCTCCCGATCCAATTCGTAACGTTAACATAACAAACAACATTCCGCCCCCCTACGTCGTCAAGACAACCCGCGGCTCCGGAGGCCTAGGCGTGGTCCTAGCCCCCGACAAGGCTGTCGCAGGCGACCTCGCCTCCCTATTCTTTCACAACAGACAAGTGCCCATCATCCAACACTTCGCCCCCGCCCCCTACGACATTCGGATCCTCGTGGTCGGCTCCAGCGCCCTAGCTGCCATAAGACGAACCGGAACAATTCACAAACACAACATTTCGCTGGGCGCATCAGCCTCCCCCATAGCTCTCTCAGACCTCCAACACGGCGAGGAGAACATGGCCGTCGTCGCAACCCACACCCTCGGCCTCGAAATAGCCGGCGTAGACCTCATACAAACGCCCGACGGCCCCCAGATACTCGAGGTAAACCCCTCCCCAGCCTTCTACGCCCTCCAACAGGCCACCCACCTCAACGTACCAGCTCACATCGTCAGCCACCTCATGCGCACGGCCAAGCGCTAAGCAAACGCCACGCCCCCCACAACAAACGCAACTCAAACATATCTCCAACACCAAAACAACAAACCTAACACCTCGCCCATCCCTCTGCCTCCCCTCGCCCTCCTTGCTACCCCCACCAAATCCAACATAACATAACACCAAACACGCCCATAACAATAATCAACACACCTTAAACAAACACCCGCCGTGCCGATCGCCCAACGCTCTCCAACCCTCAATCCCCCAAGCCTCCTTTCCTCCCACTCTCCCCACTACCACCGAACCTCACAGCCCTTCAGCCAGATCTTCTAACCACACCTCAGCTCCTTCCGCCGACAGTCCTTCCTCCACATCCTTCTCTATGACAATTACGACCCCTCTGCGCACACTCACCGTCCCCTCTGTAACAAGATCATTACAACACCCCAACAACTCCAACACGCCTCCCCCACCAGCAAAGCCCACCGCCCTCAACAACCCGTCAACCGAACAACTACTCAAACGCGCCTCTAACAACCCAAACACACCGTCCTCACTGGATAGACACTTCCCAAACACTCAGACAACATCACAAACAAAAGCTTTATTAGACCCCTTTCCGCACCGGCAAACTGGAGCCGACACGTCGTTCAACGCTGTCAAGCTGTGTTGCCCACCCGTTATGAGACACCGTTGCTGTTTAGAATCACGAGCCAGGAGCGTAACACGATGGCAACGAACATAACAAACGAGTTCTACAAGAAGCAGGGCTGGACCCACGGCAGGGAACCCTTTGTTCTCAACACACCGCTCCCCAACGAGTTTGTTTATGTTCCGCGTTATGAAGACGAACTGAGCCAAGCGACTTTCATGCTCCGGCACAGCCAGGGCATGGTGTCGATTCTCTCGCCCATTGGATACGGGAAGAGCGCCTTCCTTCGAAAGCTCAAGTACACCCTTGAGAAAGCCAATGGAGCCAAAGTAGTCCTTATCGAGAAGCCTCTCACCCACGTCGAGATGCTGAACTACATATACAGACAGATACACAAGCCAAGCATTGTAGAACGCCTGTCCTCCCTCTTCCACAGGCGTAAGACCCTGGAAGTTGACCGGATAGCAACAACCATAACACAGATACTTGAAAAGGAGAACGTCTGTATACTTATAGACGAGTTCCAAGAGATCGACGAGGCCGCTGCCCGCTGGGTCCGGACGCTACACGATGCCGGGGCATCTGTTGTCTTCGCGGGGACAGAAGACGCGATAGACACCATCCGAAAGAAGGTACCGCCCCTTGAGGATCGCATCAAGATGCGAATCTATCTCGAGGCCTTCAACTTAGAGGAGACCAAGGAACTCATCTACAGGCGCGTCGCCTGGGCGAGAGGCGAGCAGGAGATCACAGACGGCAGACCCTTCACGGACGAGGCAATCGAGGAGATCCACACATACTCTAGGGGTGTTCCGAGAGACGCTCTCACCCTAGCCGCCCAGCTGGTCTTCCAGGCAATAAGGCTCGGGCGCGACACAATCGACGACACGCTCGTCATAGAATTTCTCGGGCGCAAGAGGCAGGTTGCACCCATAAGAACCCAGATTCTCGACTCCTACTCTCCTCAGCAGCGATCCATCATCCAAGCCCTTTCAGAGTACCCCGAGGGTGCCTTCATCACAGACATACTGCAACATCTCAGAGTGGACAAGTACGGCAGCATCAATACGCAGTTGAACAGGCTCCGCAACATGGGCGTCGTCCAAGTTGAGAAGGTCGGAAGGAAGAACAGATACATTCTGTCCAAGGAGATCCTCCGCGCATTCAAGAGAGGCTAGCCTCTCGTTCTCTTGTTCTATTGTTTGAATGTGGATATACAGGAGTACGAGTCACTACTCTGTGTGTTGACAGGACAGCCTTATTCCTATTCAAAAATTCGAACGACATCCCGTACATAAGCATCCGACTTCTTTTCATTATTCCTCTTCAAACACTCAAACACGTCTGAACGAACCATGAGGAAGAAAGTGTTCTTCGTGGTGGCGCGATCTCGAGAGCAGCTTATTGCACTGTCGCTGTCGCGCCAGAGTTTCGCCCACGAGTTGTAACGAAGAGAGCGTCATGAGTCCTTGAGAAGGATTGCAGTCGCTCTCGCACCTTGGCGACTGTACGTGTGAGGTGCGCTCTATCGTATATGAAGTATAGGGTGGGTCCGAAGGAACTCATGCCTAGAGACGCGAGGTTCCCGACCCGTTTGTGTAGGTTTTCTATCAGACTTCTGAGTTCTTGCGGCTGTCTTGAGACTTCGTGTTTCTTGAATCCTATGTAGGCTAGTGAATTCACGCCCGCACTGAAGACCTCGATGTCGTGTTCGAGGATTCCTGGGATGATCTGTGAGAACACGATGTGACAGAGATGTTGAGTCTCTTCTAGGGAGATGGGGCAAACGGTTTGGAAAAAGTTGATCTCGTTCTGACCTGAGAGTCCGGATCCTATGGGGGGAACGACGAGATCGATGGTCCAGTTTGCAGGGAACGGTTTGCGAAGGATCACAGGGGGAGGGGGCGCTGTGGATGCTCTCGAGGGCAGAAAGGTTGTCTTTTGCTTCTTAGGGCCAAAGCTGTGACCTGCATCGAGGATGAATCCGCCGCTTGCGAAGGCTGCCACACCTATCCCGGAAGTCCCGCCACGACCGACTACCCTCGCCAAATCCCGAGCAGTGCCGGGGAGGTCGTAGAGCAGGCAGTAGGCCTTTGCGATCGAGAGGAGAATCTGCGTCGTGGATCCCAGGCCCACGTGGGCAGGATAGTCGCGTCGAAAGGTAACGCGTAGCCCGTACTCGACGCCGAAGTGTTGCCGGAGCTTGTGAACCGCTGAGGCAACAAGCTCTTGGTGTTTGTTTGTGCTGACGTCTATGGAGGGAGTCGCGTCTATAGATATCCTGGGATTACTGACGGCGAGGCCGATGCTCCCGTCAATGCGCCCCAGAGAGCCGTTAAGGTCGATGAGGGCGAGGTGGAGACGGGCGCCGGTCGTGATTGTTACTTTTTCCGCCATTACTGGTCACCTTCGAAGAGTGGGTAGTCTTGAACGTAGCTCCTTCCGGTTGCTAGGGCGATCTCGGCCTTGGCGAGCTCGTATCCGATGTACGCGGAGTGCCTAGCACTGGGTAGCAGTCCTAGCTGATCCAACTTATCCAAGATGGCGTCTGCGGTTGGCCCCTCTATGTCGACGACCTGGGGTCCTGCGACCTGCGTGACGTGGATCGAGCGTTCGGCTATCCAGATGGAGAAGACCTGCTTTTCTATCTCGGGTGAAGCGTGCTTCGACGAATCTGCCTTGACTAGAAGAGCGTTTTCTGGGAGATTTACGGGAGTTGACAGGTCTATCTTTTCTTTGTACCGGAGCAGGTTGATGCCGATGTTCTTCGGTGGGGTGCGGGTGGCGGTCGAGAAGTAGGTCATATTCCGGGCGACGACCAGTTCAGATACGGCTTCATGGGTTTTCCGGCTGCTCTCGGTAGTTAGTAGAAGGGAGACTCCCAGTTCCGAGGCGATCCCGGCCATCAGTGCATTGATCCCTATTGAGTCTGCGTCGATCATTTCCGTGGCGTTGCCGACTCCCATCAGGGTTACGGCATCAGGAAGCCGAGCATATAGGTCTGCGTAGGCTAGGAGAGAGGTGAAGTGGCCGAGTCCAACGGGCTCAAGCACTGGATCCAGAATGGCGTACCGTTGTTGAATGCGGCAGAGCATCTTCTCAAGCAGAGAGACCCTCTCAGCGGGACTCCTCGGAACGGAGCGATCAGGCCTCTCCAGCGGAACCACGACGAAGGGGATATCGAGGCTCTCGGCTAGTTCGATGTTGGAGGCGCATAGACTCAGGATCAGGTCCGCCCCGAAGTCTGCTGCTGCGAGGATCTCTCGATCATTAGCGGTATCCACGCTGATAGGGACATCCAGCTCGGACTTCAAGGCGGGGAGAGCGGATTTGAGGAAGTCCACGTTCTCCTGATTAGGCGACATCCCGATGTCTATGAGGTCAGCGCCCTGGGCCCTGTAGTATTTGGCTATCCTTGTGATTTCGCCGACGCCTAGCTGGGGCGCATTGGTGATCTCAGCGATCACCCGGGGCAGGCATCCTCGAAAGATCGTGAGGGATGTCTTCCCGCTGCCTATGGTGATGCGCCACGTGGCTTGACTGAGCCTACGTTTCTCGATGGTAGCTAGCTGGGACAGGGTTTGCCGTCGTATCTGTTTCGTCATGAGGAGGTCGGCTGGGACGTCCTTCGAGAGGCTCAGCTGCGGCAGGTATGCGAGCAAGGCGGCGAGGTGCCTGTAGTGGAATGGGCCGCGGCGAAAGGGGATCCCGAATCTTTCTTCCAGGGTATTCAGATTCATGCTTGCGGCCCCGGGAACTAGGACTAGTTGGTATGGGGACAGATCTAGGTCGTTGAGGGCCTGCAAGGCCAGGTGCGTGGTCATCAGAGATGCAACATCGATTGGTAGTGCAAGGACGTCGGCAGGCTGTTGTCCAATCAGCTCGCGTATAGCATTCTCGCATAATCGGCCCGTCAGGATGAGTACTTTGCGATCCTTTTTGGGGGCTTCAGTCTTCTTCAAGTCTAACACTCTCAATGGCCATTTCCAGTCTCGACTCGCACAGCCTTATTGCCTCGATAACGGTCGGGTCCTCTCCCAGCTTCTTGGCAGCATCGAGGTGGGTTCGCGACAGTTGGATGTGGGCTTCCACCTCCTCTGGGATACCTTTCGACGCCGCGACCAGTGCCCTAGAGGCATGGATGAGCGCCTCAATAATCGCTGCGAACTGCCGCGAATGTGGCCTAGGAGGGCCGGGTGCCAAGATCGCAAGCGGCTCGAGAACGACGTGGAGAAACGGTGTGGATCCGAGACGGTCCACCTTGCTGACCTCTGTTACGGAACTCACCCTCGTCGCTATGCAGGCATCTGCTCTGGCCAGCGCGGGTGCCTCGAATCCCTTGGGATGGGCCATTTCATCGATTCGGAGCTGGCTGAACGTTGCCTGTGCAAAGGCGAGGGGGTTATGGAGGATATTGATCGTCGCATAGGCGCTGTCTCGGAGGTTCCTAGCAGTAGTGGTAGCCGACTCGATGGTCAGCTCGAGGACCGATCCTCGCCGAGTCACCCCCACCGGAGAGACATTGACCGCTCCCCGGGAGGCGCAAGTGACGAGGAGAACCTCGTATATTGTGCCTTCATCGAAGATCGATTCCAACGTTCGGGCCTCGGAGCAGCTGAGCGTGGGTCTACCCCCTGAGAATTCGTTGCATCTGCTGGGCTTCCATCCTCTTGACGCCCGGTATTCCCAGTGGCGCTGCGGAGTAGGCATCCAGATGGAAGTAATTGATCGCCGATGCCGCAAGTTCGGCTCCAATCTTGAGCTTTGTGAGCTTCCAAAAGAAGTTCTTCTCCCCGCTGGGGTCGGATCGGGGCCCCACTTCGGAGCCAAAATCCATTCCAAACAGGACCACTCGGGCCGCGCCCATAAGTCCGGCGAGGTGAATCGACTTGTCGCCGTCTGTGAATCCGCCGAAGTTTCTAACTAGAAGGGTCGGTTCCACCTGAGTGATCGGGATGACGTTTCGCATAGCCCTGGCATACCTTTGAACAGCGGCGATGTTGTCTGCATGTCCGTGAAGCAGGACGACGGACCCGCGGTTGGCAGCGGAGACTATGTCGGGCATGCAGCCGTCTAAATCTGTGGTTATGATGTCTGGAACAAGACCGGCCTCGAGCAAGGCTGAGGTGGCTCCATCGGCGGCGATAGTGGTCGGCTCGAAGAGAGTAAGGTGGGCCTTCGCGGCGTCAACCGATTCGTCGAGCGACGGCCCGCAACCGAAAATCGCCACGACTCTCTGCCTGATGAGGCTTCTGACCAGGGCGGCGAGGCGTTGAATTCGGTCGCTGTGTGGAGCTAAAATGTCATGGAGGATACGGGTGGCCTCAGTGTCCTTCTCTTTCGAGAGACCCAGTTCTGCAGCAATGCGAGAGTAGATCGGTTCCCAATAAGAGGGCTCTATATCCCAGGAGGTGTAGGGCAATTTCCCATCCGGGAGTTTGGAGACGGTTCTGAAAAATATGTCGAGCGAGGGCACAAACGGCGTCCTCCAAAACATATTCCTCTTTTGAGGTCCAAGTCTAAGCGAGGGAGACTTGTGTCAGACCTGGAGGGTCTAGACAGGCAGATGCT
>CAYWSC010000026.1:0-11865 GCA_964460695.1 Hadarchaeota archaeon (SeqCode) | reverse complement strand
CTCGATTCTCGACGGATGCTCACAATCCTGACCCCTTATAAATTTCTTACGAACGTTGTTGGGCCACGCTATGGCGCGGGGCGTAGTCGATTCGCCACTCATTGCAGTAGATGTTCATCCTCTCGCCGCGCGCGAATCCCATGAGGCATATGCCGCTGCGCCTGGCCAGCTCGACGGAGAGCGTGGTCACTGCTCCCCGACACACAAGCAGAGGCATGCCTGCAAGGGCACACTTAGCCACCATCTCCGAGCTTCCCCTCCCAGTCGAAACAGCGAAACACTCCTGGAGCGGCCAGGAGTTCATGACAGCAGTCCCGACCGCCTTGTCTAGGGCATTATGCCTTCCCACGTCGTCGCACAGAATCGCCTCCGGTTCTCCCTCGCCCCCCGAAGGCCTACAGACAGCGCACGTGTGGACGCCGCCCGTCAGTCTGTGAGCAGCGGAGGAGAGCATCCGGACTCCGGCCCTAACGTCGGCAAGGGTGAACCTGGCCTTGGTGCCGAGCACAGGAATACCGGACCGCCATCGGCCGAAACAGCTGCTGAAAACGACGGATCCCTCCAATCTCTGCGTATCGATATCTGGCACAGAGATGGCCACCTTTGAGCCCATCACCGACACCGACTCCACCTCCCCAACATGATGGATGTGTCCTTCGCAGAGAAGATGGCCGATGGCAAACTCTCGGAGTCTCCGTGGGCTCACCGTAGCCCTGAGAAGGGTCCTCCCGTTGACGGCTATCTCGACTGGAATCTCCCTCGCAACGTCGTCGACTCTCCGCACTATCTCACGAGGACGGACCGTCGTGCATGGAAGCCTGTCGATCAGAGAGGTCTCCCTGCGTCTCCCCCGAGCATCTCTCTCCGGCAACGCCCACCCTCAGAGAGTTCCACTTCCAACCGCTTTCAACGGCCGATACGCCGCGGGCTGCCCCGACCCGATCATGATCCGGTCTATTTCTGAGACAAACACCCTAGAGAGATCCTTCATCTCCCTCACGAAGATTAGCCTGCCGCCGCCGATCCTGGCTAGATCCGCCGCAAGCTCCGGATTATAGGACGAACCTATCCCCTTTTCCTTCAGCTCAGTTCCTATGCATATCACAGATATGGTGATTCCCAGCCTCGATGCCAAGCGTGCCATCCTGCGGGCGTAGTCGGCGGCAAACTGCTTTGGCTTCGGGTGGGTTGCGTCTCCATCGGTCAGGAGTATGATCTGCTTCTTCCTTTCGAGGTGGAGTCTCTCGGCCTCCTTAGAGTCCTCTACCTCCTTGACACCGCCAACCAGAAGGTCGATGGCCCTTCTGATGCCTGCAGCGATGTTGGTGCCACCTCTAGGTAGGAGGTTCATCACCTTGCTTATCGTCTCCTCCCTTTCAACCCCCAGCTCGGCTACCTCCGTTGACAGATCGCGAAAACCAACGACGCCGACCCGGTTGCCGTAGGCCTCTGCTATTATCGTTGTAACCACGATTGCCTGCTTGGCGTACCATAGCTTGTCTGCGTAGGCCATGCTTCCCGACAGATCCGTTACCACGACGACGTCCGCGTTTCCCTGAACCACTACCTGCCTACGCTCAGGCTCCCTCTCATAGACGAACAGGTTGTCCCTCTCTATGGTCCTCCTCCCCCTCCTTATCGCGTCCCTGATTGTCTCCCGGATCGCCACATCTCTATACGAGTCGCCTCTCACGTACCTCCTGACGTCCCTGACGTCCGAGCTAGGAAGAGGAGGCAACTCCTCGTATGCCACTCCCTGCAGTGCATCGTATATCCGGCCGAGTATCGTGCTGTCCAGATCCGAGAGTAACACCTTCGACGCTCGATGTGTGAATGAGATCTCCTTTCCTCTCCGGATCAATCCCTCGCGTTCCAGGACCTTCATAAGCTCCTTGGCGGCCCTCTTCTGCTCCCACCCAAAGGCCCCCTCCTTGCTGTCTGCACCCAGTAGCCTCGAGAGGGTCGGATACCTATCTCTTTTCTCTCTGGCCAACGCCGCGATCTCACTAAAGGTGGCAGGCCTCGCTCTTTCGGCGTAGAGTTCATCTCTTGCCGAAGAGATCTCCTTCACGGCGTCCCCCAGCCTTCTCCCTTCGAGCTCTCCGGCAAGGCTTGAGTCTTCGTACGGGATGTTCTTGTAGAGCCTGGTAAGCGGCTCCCATGTGATCTGGAATCTGCGCCTCAGCCTGCGCATCAGATAGGATTCCCTGATCCCGGCAGGGCCGAGCCTGTCGAAGAGGAAGGTTGAGAGAAACGTCCCTGCGATGACGGCTAGGAGAAGAAGCGGAATATTGACCCTAGCACCCCCGCCTCCGCCTGCCGATGGCAGGGTTGCGTTTCGACCTCCCTGAGGAGGGGACAGTACGACGGATGTGTAGTTGGGCACCGCTACGCTCTTGTTACCACTGGAGACGTAGAGAGTATCGGTCAGCGGATCATATAGCTTGGTGGCGTTGGCGCTGAGCCCGCCGATGGCCTTCGCCACCTCTTCTAGCACTTGGGGCGGAACCTTCTCGACCTCCGTGAGTTTCCGCGTCAGGTTAGGCGCCTCGGGCTGAACCATAGGCGGAGGAACAGGCAAGCTACCAGTCCTGTTCTCCGGGAGCTTGACGGTCTTTGCCCTCTCCCTCATGGCGACGTAGCCGGAGGAGATCACGAGCAGGAGGAGAAGCCCTGCGATAATCGGCACCTTGTAGCGGCTAAGTGAGGGAAGCCTCCCACTGTGGCCTGCACGCCTACCCTTTCGGACAGAAGCTACTGCTCTCGAAAGAATCTCCCGGGTGATCTGGGCGTTGCTCTTCCAGGATAGCGGGTTGACCTTTATCGTGTGCGCGAAGGAGGCGGAGCTCGAGTTTGCGAGGTCCTCTTCGTCTGGATCTCTTCCCGACAGCTCCATGCAGGCAGAGACATTCTCGACAAATCTGATCCCCGATCTCGTGCTCGCGCCGGCTTCCAGATCCGGGTGATTCCTAGAGAGCTGGAGAAACCTCGAGGCCACGTCCACAAGATCGTCTGGAACCTCGACACCGGCCCGCGCCATCTGTGAGATGATCTGCCTCTCCTTCTCGCTGTCGGGATACGAGACCTGGACCACGTGGAAACGGTCGAGCAGCCTCTCGTTTATCGAGAGATCCGTAGCTGTCGCTATGATTCCCACGGACACGTGCCTCTCCCGCTGACCAACAGAGATGACCCCCTCCTCCAAGAACGATGCGAGATCCTCTGCGACCTTCTCAGGCATGTTCTGTATTCCCCTCAGAAGCAGTGCCGAGCCGTCGGCCTTTTCGAGGATGCCAAGCACGTAGCTTCTTTCGTCGGAGAGTCCGTACTTCTTCAGGGCTATAGGGTCGACGTCGCCGAACAGATCCTGCCTGCTGAGGTTCGAGGAGCAGTTGACAGTGACATAGCTGCCAAAGAGTGCCTCCGCCAGCTTCTGGGCTACGAGTTCCTTCCCAACGCCGGGCGGCCCGTGGATCAAAATCGGGCGGCGAGTTATGGCCGCGGCCGCCACCCTCCTCTTCTCCTCCTCCGAGAGAAAGCTATCGGACAGCGCCTCCATGACCCGGCGTGAGACATCTCCTCCGGTATTCAACGCGCTCATGTAAGGTACCAGCCGTGTTGATGCAGCGCTTCGAGGGCCAGCTTCTTCGCCTCTGACTGCTCAATATTGGTTGAGGCGGGAAGGACCGAGCACAACGCGTCGTACAGGTCACTCGGCTTGGCCACCCTCGATCCTCGCAGAAGGGCATACGACTGGGTCTGTTCGTATATCTTGATGCTTGCCCTGACGCTGGCCGGCTTCCCCGGCGTATCCTCCAGCCTCGTTCTTTGAACCGCGCCCGCTATTGCCTCTACGATTTGATCATCAACCTCGACGCCTAGATCTTTCCCCTCGTTGCGAATGATGGCCACCTCCTCGTCTACCCGGCGAGGATAGCCCATCTCGATCACGTCCACACGGTCCAGGAGCACGTCTATGAGAGGCACGTCACCGGACTCGGCGGAGAGGTTCGATGTGGCGATCATCAGAAAGTCGGCTGGGTAGTCAACGTCGTAGCCCGAGATTGTCGCCCTTCCCTCGTCAAGTACCTGGAGGAAGGCGCCTTGGAGGCGCTGAGGCATCTTTGCGATCTCATCGCAGAAAACGATTCCATTGTTGCCCTTGAGAAGCTTGCCCGGGGTGAAGGCCCTGTAGTCGCTTGGAGAGTACTTGAAGGCAGCAACGGGATCGATGTCCCCAAGGAGGTCCTGCACGGTCAGGTCAGGGCTTCCCTGAATCCTGACGAATCTCTCGAGGCCCTGGACCACTCTGGTCGGTATGGAGGAGGGCGACGTGCCCGAGTACTTCTCCCTGCACACTGGGCACGTTATCCTGTCCGGCTGACACCGGAAGTCGCATCCATCTATTATCTCGAGAGGAGGGAGGAGCTTCGCCATCTCCTTGGCCATCGTCGTCTTCCCGCAGCCCCGCGGGCCCTTCAATATGACGTCGTGGCCCGCGACCACCGATGCGAGGAACTGCTTCTTGGCCTCCCTCTGGCCAATAATTCTCGAGAGGGGATCCTCGCCTCTGCGTATTCGACTGACCAGGATTTCGCGGAGCTCCTCCTTGATCCCCATCTTTCCCAGCCACTGCTTATTGGAACGGCGCCGTTTAACTGTATCGTCGGCGTGCCTAGCAGGGCATCGACCCCGTCGCAGACGCGACAAATTCGGGAAAAAGCCTTCGATTCCATGCGCGGCTCTTTTGGAGAGAATACTAAGAAAGTGAGATGATTATTTTCAAAAACTAACAAATGTATCGCTGAAGTACAATCTTTCTGGGTCCTGACGTAAGATTAATAAGCCAATTGCCGTTCAAGCAGGCGCTCGCATTTACGGTGTTCCTAGGGGGTTCTTTATTGGATGAGTACATACTATTTTCTAAGAACGGGGAGGGATCATTCGAGGTAAAGATCCCGTTTTCTAACGACTCTTTGACACAGGTATCGGATCTGCTTACAAGGGAGGGATTTCTCGTAGACAGGGAGGAGATCGAGAGGCTCGAGGCCCAGGTGAGCGAGCTCAAGTCCATGCTTCTCGAGCTGCAGAAGCAGGGGGAGGGCCTCAGCAACTTGATGAAAACGATTCTGAAGGGCCTCAAGGAATCCAAGTCCAGGCCGCAGGTCACCTCTCCCGAGCAGAGGGCCGAGCCCAACGCCCAAGAATCCGCTCCGCCTGAGATCCCGAAGGACAAGATAGCAATGCTTCCGTCGCCCCGCACAAAGGCCTTCGCGTTGATCAGCAGGCTGGCCAAGGAGCACATGGACAGAGAGTTCACCACAGAGGGGCTAACGCTCTACGAGAAGAGGGTCTTCTCCCTCCTTGTCAAGAGATACGAGTTCGTCCGCAAGCTGCGCAAGGAGGGAAGGAACATAGTCTACAGGTTCACCGACCAAGCCCTCGAGAGGATCTGCAACGAGATCGGAGGCTCGTCCCCGATATCGGTCCGGTCCAGGGTGAGGTCGAAGAGCGTTGAGGAGTTCTTGGAGAGGATGAAGCAGAGATACCCCCACTTCACCTACATTCGCCTCGGTGGCTCTCCTTCCAACCGCTACAAGCTACTTTTCGCAGACCCATCGGTTCAAAAGTCTGTGATCGGCAACCTGGGAAGAATGTTCGGTCCAACAACCGTCAAGTTCGGCTGAGATCACCGAGCGCCGGTTTCCCCCTGTCTAGAGAGAGAACCGCTTCGTACACAACGTCGCCGACGATCTTCAGGCTGGCTGGATCGATCTTGTCCAGGTCATCCCTCTGCGTGTGCCAGTAACAGTTCATCGGGCCGTACCTAAAGTCGATGATCACGGACGAAGGGACACCTATCGCCGAAAACGGTATGTGGTCGTCCAGAACCGACATGCTGGACCTCTTGAAATAGCTGCCGTACCCCATTGCCGAGGCCAACGACCATATCAGGTCATTCAGCCTCGGGTCGGAATTCCGATCTCTGGCTATCCCAAGTTTCTTGTCCCCTACCATGTCGACGAGGATAAGAGAACGAATCCTGATCCCCTCCCTGTCGACCCGCTCGGCTAGATGCCTACTTCCGTAGAACATGGTCTCCGGCGTGTCACCCGTGTCCTCTCCGTCGAAGAAGATAACCCAGAGCGTGTGGTTGAACGGCATTTTCGATGCCGCCTCAGATAGGCACCGGCACAGCTCGAGCAGAAGGCCCGCGCTCGAACCCCCGTCGTTTGCCCCTGGTATGTGCTTCGTGTCGTAATGCCCGCCTACTGCGATAATTGAGTCCGACTTTCCGGGAATGATGGCCACGATGTTCTCCATGCCAACCACCCCGTCTTCCAGTCGAGTCTCGAAGCCGTCCTCCATGACCTGCACCCCGAGCTGGGACAGCTCGGCCTCGATGTAGCGCCTCGCTCTATCTATCGACCGCGAGCCGGCGGTCCGCGGGCCGAGTCCGACGAGTTTCCTAACGTGGCTCAGCGCACGTTCACCGCAGAAGGGCGTAAGGTTCTGGTCAGCTACGAACGGCCTCTTGCCGTTCTCAGTGAGAACCACGACAGAAGAAATGACGGCTACAACGAGAAGAGAAACCGCTGCCAAGGCCTCCGGCTTCAAGATAAAATCATTAATAAAACCCCCAGCCGCTTATTAAGCTTCACCAGAGGTCCAGCCTTGATAAGAAAAGCAGCTCTCATCCTCTTCTTGGCGGTCCTTCTTCCAACCCAGCCTGTTCACAGCTTCGTACAAGTTAAGGAGATGCCCTTCTCCCTGAAAGGCGTCTCGCAGGGAACGATCCACTGGAACAACTCCTACCTGATCTCGGCGGACAATATGGAGCTCCGCTTTGTCTCGGGGCCATCCGTCTACTCTATAGGCGGCTCATCCCATCTCGTGGACTGGGGGCCAGAGATAGTGTCGATAAAGATCGGGGGCGACGAGGTGATGAGAAGGATAAGGATCGCCCAGATGATAGACGACGACCCCATCGTCCAGATGCCCTTCCTGGGCCTAGGCACCGTTTGGTCCTCAACCATGGGAGATCTTCACAGCTGTCCGCCATCCACCATCAGCTGGCTGAAGAGAGGCCCGGAGAGCGCAAAGTGGAGAGTCACCTACCAGTTCTCGAAGGGCGACTCGCTTCCTTGGCTCAACAGGACGTTTCGCCTCAACTCCAGCCTCACGGTAGGGTCCACCTTCCAAGTCACATCTGACTACCAGGTGATCCAACAGAGTATCACCTTGACAAACGGGGATAGCGAGCAGTTCCTCCCCCTACCCTTGGAGACCGCCTTCTGCCTCGGACCGAGGCTGCGTGGAAAGGCAATCGTCCTGCCGAACATGACGCTGGATCCTGCCAGGTATTACACGTACCCGTCTTCGCACCTTCCCTCCGAGTGGTACAACTCCAGCCTTGGCGCCTGGCAACTACCGGAGAGGATGTGGGACGAGAACACTCTCCCCGGGATGCTGTACGTGGAGTTTGACCTTCCCCAGGGCCAGCCGTGGTTCGGCGTGACCAGCATCGCCAGGTCGCCTTACGAGATGAAGACAGCTGTCGGTGTAAAGCTCGTTTCATCAGACGTACCCCTGAGAGGATACTGCATCTTCGTCTCCGGCAAGGCCGACTACGTGATCTTCGGCTTCAAGCCCTTCGAGACCCCCGGGCCCTACGCAGACTTCCAACCGCTGAGACTCTCGCCCGGGCAGAAAGTGTCGATCGAGCTTCTCTGGTTCTTTCCCGAGTCCTCCGGGGAGGAGCTCAAGGTCTCGGATATGAGGGACTATGCCGAGAAGGCCATCGGGGTCGACGAGTTCGAATCCCAAATCGAGGCCGCTGAGGATCTCCTAGCCCAGGCCAATAGAGACGCAGCAGTGGGAGATATTGAGACTGCTGTTGAGATGGCCGAGCAGTCCCGACGGATCTATCAGAGGCTGGGCGAGATCTCGGCCGGGGTCCTTGAGCGGGCGCGGAAGCTCAACGCCACGATTGAGACCTGGCTGGCCTCCTCCGCCAAACACGAACCCCACCCCGATAGGGGATCTAGGCTTAGGATGTTCCTCTCCATCTCCATAGTATTCTTCTTGATCATAGCCTACTCCCTGTGGATCTACGTAGTGAAGCCTAAGAGGAAAAAATCCCAGCCTAAGTAGAACCCTCGAGGTCGTCCATGTCGGCAATCATGGAGATCGCGTCCTCGCCGTCCCTGTAGTACCCATAGATCACGCCCACATCCCTGAAGCCAAGGGAGTGATACAGGTTTATCGCCGGCAAGTTTGTGGATCTTACCTCCAGCTTTATGAACTTGGCACCCCGCTCCCTGAGTTCCGACGTTGCCGCCTCCATGAGGCGTTTCGCTATACCTCTTCTCCTGACCCGTTCCTTTACAGCTATCGATACTATGTGTCCCTCTCCCCTTCTGCGTACATCGGCGATTATGAAGCCGGCTATGCCAGAATCGTCCTCCGCGACAAGGAAAGTGCTCCTACTCCCTTTGGCTAGGAACCTCAGGTAGCCGACCGGGTAGGGGTTGGGAAAGGCACTTTTCTCTATCTCGACGATCTGTTGAAAGTCCTCCTCTCGAACCCTTCTTATCCTAACTGAGTTAAGATCCAAGAGGCGCCCTCTTCCTTGAACCAGCCACAGAAACCGGCTTGAAATATATTGACTCGCCAAGGGCTGAGACAGGATGAGGCTTGCAAGGACGACCATTATCCCTGCCGCCTCGGCAAGATGATAATGGAAGATCCACGAGTGGAAATGACATATTTCAGTAATTGCGGGACGTGGTGAACCGCAGCGGTGCGGACCTTGAGCAACAAGACCCGCGGATGCAACTACGAGAGACAACTGGTGGACCTCCTCTACAGCAGGGGATTCGCCACTGTTCGCGTAGCTGGAAGCGGGGCCAGGTCCATCCCATCTCCGGACATCGTGGCGTGTCGCAAGGGGAAGATACTCGCCATAGAGTGCAAGACGTCAAGAAGGAACCAAGTATACATCTCCGAGGACCAGATCAAGAACCTCGTCGGTTATTCCCAGGCCGCCGGAGCCGAAGCTCTGGTAGCCGTCAAGTTCCGCCAGCGGGAATGGTATTTCGTCCACGCATCCGAGATCCCGAGGACCAACGGGAGTCACCTGGTCCTCTCCAAGGACACGGCAGCCCAGAAAGGTCTGACCCTGGAGGACCTAGAGCTTCTTTTCAAGTAGGAGTGTCCCATTTGCAGATCCTGAAGCTGGACCCAAAGAGGGACACCGTCAAGCTACGAGTCGAAAACCTTGACGACCTCTGGGCGATCTACAACACCGTCCAAGAGGGAGACCTCGTATACGCGCTGACCTTTCGAAGGGAGAAGGATGAGCGGGAGGATTCACGCCCCGACAGGGGACAGAGGAAACCCGTGTACCTAGGCATACGGGTACAGAAGATCGATTTTCACAAATATGTAAACGCCGTTCGGATCACCGGGAGGATCGAGTCGGGTGAGGATGTCGGGAGCTTTCACACCCTGAACATAGTCCCTGGATCCGTATTTTCCATCGTTAGGAAATGGAAGCCAAGCGAACTTGAAAACCTGAGGCAGACGGCCAGGGAGAGCAACAGGCCGATCATACTTGTGGTCTCCGTCGAAGATGGATACGCTGCCTTCGCAGCGATTCGGCAGAGGGGGATCGACATGCTGGACGAGGTTAGCATCAACATTCAGGGAAAGAGGAGTGCAGGACTGAGAGAGGCGCAGAGAGAGGCATTCTACTCGGCCGTCGCCGACACCATCAGCAACATATGTTCGTCGAGGGACATACGGGACGTCCTCATCGTAGGGCCGGAGCTGGTCAGGCAGGGACTGAAGAGGTTCCTGGAGGGCAGATCCAGCCTGCTAGGCGACCTGAGGATAAGCTACGACACGTGTTTCTCCCCTGGAAGACCGGGGATCTATGAAGCGATCCGGAGAGGTTCAGTTGAGCGCGTGGTCTCGGAGAATCGTGTCTCAAGGGAGGTAATGGCGGTGGAGGAGCTTCTACGCGAGATCGCTACAGATGGAAAGGCCGTGTATGGAGTCGAGGAGGTGAAACGAGCCGCGACAAGTGGTGCAGTGGACAAGCTGCTGCTCACAGACAGCTTTTTCAGGGAAAACAGGGAGCTCTCTGAGCAGGTGATCCGGGACACCAAGAGGTTCTCGGGAAGCTATTTGATAGTGAGCACGGACCACGAGGGCGGAGCGAAGCTCGATGGACTCGGCGGGATGGCGGCCGTGCTCAGGTACAGGCTCGACTCGGCATAGGCGACTCCTCTTCGCGAGTTTGATGGCCGTTGGCGGGCCACGCTGGCTTCTCTAGCCGGAGGAGCCATAGCCAGCAAGCTGCGGATGAAACGAAAGAAACTTAAATCATAGAGGTGCTCTGTCTGCGCCGGAGAAACTCCGGACCAACAGCCAACGCACAGAAGACAGGTATTACGGAGGATGCAGAATGAAAGAGAACACAGTATTCATCGGGAACAAGAAGCTGATGAACTATGTGCTGGCGATCGTGACGCAGTTCAACTCGACGGACGCCAGCGAAGTGGTCGTGAAGGCCAGAGGCCGAGCGATAAGCACGGCTGTCGACGTTGTGGAGGTTACAAAGAACCGTTTCCTCCCCGACATAACCTACAAGGACATAAAGATAGGTACCGAGACAGCCAAGAGGGAGGATGGGAGCGAGCTCAAGGTCTCGTCCATCGAGATAGTTCTGAGCCGCCCCAAGAAGAAGGAAGCGGAAAAGGCTGAGGAGCAGAAGGCCGAGGCCTAAGCGCCTTAACCTCCTCCCAGCGGGACCCGTCAGGTCCCCTCTTCTTTCTCTCAAGCTAGCTGGTGCGACGCTCGAGAAATAGATAATAAGCCGGCTAGACAGCGACCGGCGATGAGGGTTCTCGTCACCACGTGGGTATTTCCAACCCACGGAGGCCTTTTCTTCTTCCTCGACAAGCTGATCCCCGCCCTTAGGAGCAGGGGATACGAGTTCGACGTTGTCGCCATCTCTCCCTCCCAAAAGGCCCGCAGAGAATTCAGACACCTAGAGCCAAGCAGGATTCACTCCCTCCGTCAGATTCCCCTTCCCCGCCCCTTCTCCTTCCCCCTCATCCCGTTCGTTCTTAGAGTTATCAAGGTCGCGAAAACCACCAGGCCCGATGTGATCTTCTGCCAAGACCCGGTCTTCAGCGGGCTGCCATCCGCACTGGCCGCGAAGCTTTGCTCGGTTCCCCTCCTCCTAGCAGACCATGGACTTGCCAAGAACATAGATACCCGCGAGTACTGGGAAAACTTCGGATTCAGGCTGCCAGCGGTCTGGAGGCTCGCCTTCAGAAGCGCAATCAGATGGGTGGCCGCCGTCGCCGCCGCCATCTACTCCCCTGGACCGGATATTGCATCCAATCTACTCTCACTCTCACCCTCCCTCAGGACAAAGACGGCCACCTTCCCGATAGGGATCGACACAGAGCTCTACAAGCCAGACGTGGGGCTGAGGACCAAGATGCGAAGCCGGCTGGGCTTGGACGAGGAGACCGTGGCGATATTCGTGGGTAGGCTCGACGTCGAAAGCGGCTTGGAGTACCTGATAGAGGCTATCAACCTCTTCCCAACCCGCACGAATCTAAGGGTCATAGTTGTGGGAGATGGCTCTCGAAGAGAAAGATACGAAGAAGAGGCGCGGTCGAAAGCCCCCGGGGTATTTCAGTTCGTCGGGTACAGGGAGCGCGTCTATGAGTGGCTCAACGCAGCCGACTTCTTCGTCTTTCCCAAGATCTTCGCAGGGGGATTCTCGATAGCGCTTCGAGAGGCGATGTCAGTCGGGCTGGCTGCAGTCGCAACAGCTGGGGTGGA
>CAYWSC010000025.1:7495-12066 GCA_964460695.1 Hadarchaeota archaeon (SeqCode) | reverse complement strand
GACTCGACGGTCTCCAGGAGGACGCCGAACCAGTGGTCGACCATGCTGACCTCCGCTGCGTATTGTGCCCTGTAGTGCCTGAGCTCCTCGATCGTCCAGTCCTCAGCTAGGCCTCCAGCCCATATGATGGGGGGTCCGGAGTACTCCTCCACCGCGTACATCTCCCTATACGGGCTGGGCGGGTCCCACGGCTCGTGGGGATCGAAGCTGTCGACCCACAAGAAGAGACGATCATCCCTGCCCGAGGACACCTGTGATTGAAGCCAGTTGGAGGCCGCTGTCATCACCTGCGCCACGAAGTGGTCTTCCTCTCCTTTCCAGTGAGCGGTGTTTCTAAGGTACTGCCTTAGCTTCCTCTCAGCCTCCTCGTCGCTGTCTCCCTCATACGCCGCGGACCTGTCCCTCCTGCTGTACTTGTTGAGGTCGACCTGAATCGATTCGTCCAAGATGTACGGGTCCGTCTCCTGCCCCCTGATCCATATCACTTGGTCGAATCCCCGGCCAAAGCCCATGCCCGGCTTGTGCATGTGATAGGTATCGGAGATCAGGGCGGATCTGTAGCCCTTGTCCCACAAGACCTCGGCGAGCAGGACGTCCTTGTTCTCTAGTGGCTGCCACCTCCTGAACGGCAGCGTGTACCTCCCAGTGAACAGCGCCGTCCTTACCGGGATTGTGGGGAGGCCCTCCGCGTACGCGAGATCGAATATGGCGGATTCACGGGCAAAGGCATCTATCTGCGGGGTACGGATCCAGGTGTTTCCGTAGCATCCTAGGTGGTCCACCCTGAGACTGTCGAGCATTACAACTATCACGTTCATGCAGTCACCTCTTCTTGCCGGAATCACGTAGCCGGCTCGAGAATGGTGAGGTTGGGGATGGCTCGCACATACCAGTGTCTCACCTGCTCGTGCGGCACCTTTGCTGGTCTCACGTTTCCGCACAGAGTGTCAACGATGGCCCGTGGTGCGCCCGCCCCTATCAGCTGTTTCTTGAACCATCTCCTCAGTATCTGGGAGTCCAGCCTCATTTTGGGGCCTCTTAGGCCTGTTGACTCGAAGCCGCGCTGGATCAACGACAGCATTGCCTGAGGCGTCATCGGGGATCCGCTCTCGTAGGCGAAGAGCGGTGACTCGTCCTCCAGCGGTTGGTTCCTCCGCCTCCTCTCCTCTAGGTAGGCCTCCACTGCTCTCCTAGCCTCGTTCGTTATGTAGGATGTTCTGTACCTCTCTGGCTCGCCTACCTCCCTTATCCTGAGCTCAGCTGGCTCGGCCGAGAAGTTGAGGTCTCTGATTCTCAACCTCACCAGCTCGCCGACCCGCATGCCCGAGGATGCAAGGAGTAGAACGGCCGCACGGGTCCTTGAGGAGCACGACTCCAGCAGCCTTGCGAGGGTCTCTCTAGAAGGCAACCTGTCGTGCCTGATATGTCGCGGCCTTCTGGTTCTACCGTTTACCCGTCGCGCCAACCCGCTGTCCCTCAATAGCCTCTATTAAAAAGCTTATCCGTTCTGGCGCTTCTAACTGATTGTGAGGCCAAGCTTCTGGTTGTGAGGCCTTAGATCTTTACAAGTTCGTAGGTGGTCTCTCCCAATCCGGCATCGGAGGCCAGGGAGAGAAACTCGGCCCAGTTTACGCTAGGCTTGTACGATGACATTCTGTCTGGGCTTTCGGAAAGCTTGGAGAACTCCCCTCCGGGATACGCTGGCTGTGTGTTTACCATGTCTACTGAGGCCCTGTCGACGGCTACTGGATCCTGGCTTGAGAGAAGGCCGAAATCTGTCACGACGGGGAGGCGGCTGTCCCCGCCGCAGTCACACTCGGCTGTTATGTCGTATCCCAAGTTTAGGAAGGCCGCCTTTCCGTGGGCGAAGGTGGACAGAACGGCCTTGGCGGCGTCCACGACGCCTCTGCACACATCTCTTGAGAGGGCGTCCCAGTTGACCTTGACGGCGCCGAAACTGCAGAACGCTATGCATTCGGCGCAGGAGACACACCTTTCTGGCGTGAAGAAGACCTTCCCATTTCTCAGCTCTAGGGCCCCGGCGGGGCAGTGGCGAACACATGTCCCGCAGCCAACGCATTTCTCCACATCGAAAATCGGCTTCGCGTCGGAGGCGTGCATGCGCATCTTGGCCTCCTTGGTCGTGCACCCCATGGCGACGTTCTTCAGGCTTCCTGCGGGCAGCACGTCTGGGTGGAGCGTGACGTGGCTCAGGCAGACAAGGGCGTCCGCCTCGTATATGAGGCCGGAGACCGGAACCTTTCTCAGCTTTACCGGGCTCTCGACCTCGACGGCCACACCGGTGCTCTTGATTCCGTCAGCTATCAAGACCGGGCAGCCGAGAGATTCGGAGGTAAATCCGTGGGCGGCGGCGGTCCGCAGATAGTCGAAGAGCGTATGCCTCCTCCTCCTGTAGAGAGTGGTGGAATCGGTGACGAAGGGCTCGACGCCCCTCTCCTTGAGCCAGTCAACGACTGCCCGGACGATGTTGGGGCGTATGTAGCGCGCATTCCCCTCTTCGCCCATGTGTAGCTTTACTGCTACGGCATCGGCCTCCTCGAGGGAAACACAGCAGCGTTCCAAGTGTTTACCGATGTTAGAGATTAACCTCGGCGGCTCACTGTAGTAGACCATAGGCGCCATAGAGACCACTATCCTAGAGGATCTCTGGTAGAAAAGGTTCGTGGAAGCCCTGGTGGGCAAGAAGGGGGGTGGCCGTCTAGACTCTGTACACGGTCACCTGCTTTCCGAACTCCTTGGTATCGTATATCATCTCGACCTTGTCGCCTGCCCAGGTCCCCTCTCCTTCAACCTCGAATCTGTGTATGTCCCTAGGTCCGATGATGATGTCGTCTTCGATCTCCAGCTCGTCAACGGTGACTGTTCCGTCCCAGTGGAAGGCCCTAAACCTGATGACGCTTCCCTTGGGGAGGGTAACAGACCTGTTCAGGGTGTTCTTGACCTGAACGATGTATAGGTCTTCCATGTTCTCTACTGCGTGGACTTCGAGCGCTGCCATAACCACTCACCGCTCTCCTATCAGGTCACCTGACATAAAAACCTTTGCGGCGAGTCTATCCCATGATCTCGCCGCTAGGCCACATGCCATGCCTCTTTACGTCCCATATGTAGAGGACGAACCATATCAGACTGGAGGGTATCATTAGCTGTCCGACGGCCTTGTACGGCGTGACCAGCCACAGCGTTATCCCCGTCCCGAGGAAATACCCTGCGAACTGGATCAGCAGACCGAAGACCATATCTCTGGCAACCCACTTTTGCAACTATCTCACCTCACAGTCCACTGGTGGCCGCCCTCTCCAGCTCCTCGACTTGGAGCTTGATGTGGCCCCAGAATCCTGGCGGCCTCGTCCTCCTGTAGTAGTCCATAAGCACGTCTGGCGAAGACGGCGGCAGTATCCACACCAGCAGCATCGCTGGGAACCAGGCTAGGACCATTATGATCCACTGCAGCGTGTACACTGGGTAGGCTCCCTCGAAGACATTCATGATCACTATGTTGATTGGGTACTGCACAAGGCTGGTGAGAAGTGCTATCCAGCCTCCCCATCTCCACCAGTAGTACATGGCCAGTCCGCCTATGGCGTGGCCGGCGTTGAGCGTGGCCCACCAGAACATCACTGGGACGACCTGGTAGGTGTAGTAGGCGTACATCATGCCCAGAGCCGTCGAGCCCAGTAGCGATATTCTGGTTATCCATATGTAGTGCCTGTCCGACTTTCCGGGGGCCACCAGCCTGCGGTAGAAGTCATTGGCAAAGGTTCCACCCTGCCAGATCCTACCGACCTGGGCTGTGATGAGGACAGGCGTAAGCCATACGCCGACGAACAGACCCATGAGTCCTGACGGGAGCAGGATCCTCACCAACTTGCCGAAGGCTAGCTCTGGAAATGCAATCTCTGGGAAGTGAACCATGGTGGCCAGCGCCATCGGCAGCATTATCAGCGCACTTGGCCAGCTGAGAATCGTACTCCCGAAGGTGTTTCCCACCAGGGCATCATCCTCACTCTTGGCCCCGAGGACGCCCCAGCCGGTCATGGGGCCCCATCCGCTGATCAGGGCAAAGGCCCAGCCGCCGAGCCACATCCCAAGGGGCCAGTCCTCTGTGAATCCGAGGATCCTGAGGTTGTAAGGTGTACCCCAGGCCTGGAACGACGAGACGATTCCTTGGTATCCACCGGCCGTGGTCCAGGCGAAGTAGGTTAGCAGGCCGTACATCACCATGATGAGTGGGTACAGGAGGAGGCTGGTCCAAGTGATCCCCCAGATACCCGCGACAACTGGCAGGAGCCAGGCACCGATGTATAGCTGGATGGCGGCCCACACCATATCAGGTATGCCTGCCAGTTGGAACATCGCCTGTCCGACGAGCTTTGCGCCCATGCCGAGACTAATGGGGCCGCTGACGAACATGCCGTGGAGTGAGTTGTAGCCCCTCAGGAAAGCCCCGGGCTTTCCGCCGAACCTCAGGTCCAGCCACTGGTTCGCTGTGATAGCTCCTGTCCTGTAGTATACACGCGTGTTGAAGTAGGTCTTTGCTCCTCCGTACG
>CAYWSC010000025.1:0-7395 GCA_964460695.1 Hadarchaeota archaeon (SeqCode) | reverse complement strand
GCTCCTGTCCTGTAGTATACACGCGTGTTGAAGTAGGTCTTTGCTCCTCCGTACGGGTACCCGATGCTAAACACGCTGATCAGGCCGTACTGGGAGATCATGGTTATGGTCGTTATCGGGGAGATCGGGTTTACCTGCGAGACCTTTGCGATCCCCACGTACCACCACGGGAACCGCTTGCCCCCGATGATGTACTCCATCCACGTTCCCCTGGAATACCGGGAACCGTAGAAGGCAACGAACAGGATTATCACGAGCCAAAGAGCGGCTAGAATTATGTCAAGCGCGCTCATCTGCCAAACAATGACGCCTTGGAACAAAAGCCCACCTCAGCTAGTAATGGCAGCCAGAATGGTGCCGCGTCCGGGCATTTGTATATAAATGTTTTGCAGAGTCCCTTTTTCCGCTAAAAGTTCTCCAGATAGCTCTTTTCAGATAATGGAGTCCAAATAGCGCACGATTTTGAAAACTAAGTGCAAAGCGGACTCTAATTCTTTCTCATCGAGGCAGTCGGGGCCGTCTTCTTCCGTATGCTGTATCTGGTTGGCCCCGTTTGTGGTTACGAAGAGGGTCTGGATGCCCGCTAGATGAAAGGACCAGTGGTCGCCCCATGGAGTTAGAGGAAGCTCTGAGTAGATGCCTCTGAGCGGGGGCATCCTTGACAGCGACGGGTTGCTGCACCTCACCTGGAGCTTTGAACCTCTGAGCCCAACGCCGTCCACGTTCACCGCGAAGGCGTATTCCCCTTGGTGCTGCTCTACAAATCTCCTCGAGCCGAAGAGTCCGAGTTCCTCCGCGCCGCAGAAGAGGAGGCTCAGCCGGTGCTTCGTCGGCTTCGAGGCTAGTAAGTTACAAAGCTGGAGTAGAAGTGCAGTCCCAGACGCGTTGTCCCAGGCCCCGTCTGTCCAGCTGTCCACATGGGCGCTGACCAGAACGCCGGGCTCCCGTCCGCCAAGCTCTACGACCAGGTTGGCAGACTCTGCGCGTGCTGTCTCGCTCTCCGTTATCACTGCGAATGCGCCCCTCCCCGTATCGCCCATCAAGGTGCGGCCAACGGTGTACGGAACGGAGATGGCGGGAATCTGGCCTAGCTTCCTCTTCGTGATGATGCCCCTTGGGGCAGAGCGGCCAGGCTGACCCACGAGAACGAATGCCCCGGCACCCGCCTCGACCGCGTTCCTATACTTCTGGATGCGGTGGAGGAAGCGGCTGGATCCCTCCCAGCCGGACTCCACGACGGCAATCCTGCCCTTTGCATCGGAGCAGTCATCTACCTCTCCGTACCCGCAGTACGCTATCTCGGACTTGAAGGATCCGCTCGGAGAGTACCCGAGCTGGCTGCACTGAAGGCTGCTCCCGTCGGGGGCGATGAACTCTTGCCTGACGGGTCGCCAGTCTAGAAATTCGAATTCATCCATCTCGGAGGACAACCCGAGCCTTGTAAGCCTTTCAGACACGAGGGAGAGGCATTTCCTTTCGGCCTCGGTTCCTGGTAGGCGCGGGCCGAGAAGAGATATCTCCTTGGCGAGTCCGAGGATAGAGCTGCCTTGGCCGGACAATGTCCTCAGCCCTAGAAGAGTTGTAGGAGGAAGATAAGCGAGATGAACATGCCTATTGCGATGAGAAAGATCAGGTTGCGCCGCCGCTCCCGCTGGGCATTCTTCATGAATGCCTGCTCGCATTCAGCGCTGCAGAAGTGTTCCTTTCTAGAGATGGCCTTCCCGCAGTTCAGACAGTGACGATGATCCTCAACCAATCGAGATACCGTCTCTGAATAGATGGGGTACGATATTAATGATACCCCGGGCTGATTGTCGGCTAGGGCCAGTGGCATTTCAGACAATGGAGAAGGAGAAGTCACAATGGCAACAGATCCGAGTAGTGATAAGATCGAGCTGAAAGGCGGAAGGGGCTCATACCTCTTGGGGCTGCTCTTTACGACCCTCGGGCTGCTCGTCACCGCCTTTATGGCCTTCCTTCCCGAGTCGAGCCTTGAAGACTTCGCACTCACCTTCATAAGTGGTGCGTGCTTCACTGCGACAGGCCTGATAATACTGACCTTGGTCTCGGATTTCCCACTGATCTTCTCGACTGCAGGGATCTTTTTTCTCCTTCTGTCCTGGAGGCTCAGGTTTCTAGGTTCAGGCGTCCTGATGGGGGTCTCAGTGGTCTTCTTCATTCTCGCCGTCGCCTCGCACCGCAGGGGCCGAGCGGCAAGACGGCTAAAGTGAGATCTAAGACTGGAGGGACCGGTCCACCTGCACCAGGCGAGCCAGCTCTTGGAGGTTTCGAACCGTAAAATCGGGAAACTCTGACGGCCTTCGGGGCCTACCGATGGGAAGTCCATTGCGCTTGACCCAGCACGTAACCATGCCGACCCTCCTAGCACCATACACATCTATGTAGCAGAGGTCACCGGCCATCATGGCGCGTTGAGGATCGACATCGAGAAGCTCAAGGCACCTTCTAAACACGGATGGGTGGGGCTTGTTCACGCCAACGTCCTCGGAGTAGACCTGGCATTCGAAGAAATCCAGGAGACCAAGCCTCTCGAGCTTCTGGCTCTGCTGCTCTCGGGTCCCGTTAGAGACGACAGCAATCTTCTTTCCGAGCCTTCTCAACGCCTCAAGCCCCGGCCTGACATCTGGGAATGGCTCTATCATGGATAGGAATCGCGTCCAGAAGCTCCGATAGAGGGCTTCAACCTCCGCGTCGGAGGCCCTTGCTCCCATCAACTCGAGCGATCTCCGAATCCTGTCTCGCCAGTCGAAGACGGCAGGATCGGCAGGCTTGTCTTTGTAGAGGGCGTCCTTGACCCTGCTGTATGCCATGGAGCATTCTCTCGAGGACCTCCCGGTTATCAGTGCCATCTCGTCGCACAGGTAGGACAGGGCTGCTTTCACCAGGCCAGTATAGTCGAATAGCGTATCGTCAAGGTCGAAGCAGATCGCCTCGATCATCTTGCCGCTAGTCCCCTTTGCTGAGGTTCTCCCACTCGGTGCCGACCAAGATGACGTTGTTTCCCCTGATGAGAAGCTGTTCCTCTTCGAGGGCGATCTTGAGGTTGAGGTACTCATCGAAGTCCAGGAGTCTTCCCACGACCTCTGTCCTGTCTATCAGCCTTATGAAGACCCTTTTGTTGAGCATCCCGGACAGCACGTCGATCGGCTCAGTGTGTGTCGCCGCTCGCCTTTCTTGGTTGGTCCTCTTCATTGGATTCTCCCCGGACGTCCTTTTTCAGCGGGCACTCCACATTGAAGCAGAAGACCCAGGGCCTTCGTCCCTTCTGGGAGACGCTCAAGAGCGGGAGGCCGCATCCTTTGCACGTTCTCTTCGTTACCGTTATTCGCCCTCTTTGGGGGAGAGGCGCTGAGAAGGTGCACCCGTCCTTGTACCCAGTGCACCCAATAAATCTCTTTCCGCTGCTCCTAGATCTGACTATCCTCAGCGTTCCCCCACACCTGGGGCAGGTACCGATCTCCCTCTCGCTGTTCTTCATCTTCCTTGAGGCCTCGGCCAGCTCCCTTCCTATGGCCTCCTCCTTCTCCTTGAACTGTATGAGGATCTGCGTCAGGGTGGCTTTCGCGTCCTCTATGACCGTCTCCATGGATAGAACGCCGTGCTCTATCTTCTCGAGGGCCGACTCGAACTTCGCCGTCAGCTCCTCTGAGAGCAGGTCTGGGCAGTACTTGGCCAGCGTCTCGACGACTGAGACGCCGAGCTCGGTGACCTCTATGCTCCTCCCCCTGACGTATCCCCGGTCGAACAGTGTCTGGAGGATCGAGGCCCTGGTCCCCTTGGTTCCGAGGGACCGCTTCTCCATCTCCCTGATGATCGAGGCGGGGGTATATCTCTTCGGCGGCTGGGTTTCCTTCTCGAGCTTGTCTATCCCAACGACTTCAACCTCCTCTCCCACGGCCAGGTGGGGAAGGGCGGCTTCCTCCAGCTTTGAGTACGGACCGTAGATGAGGAGCCAGTTGGCCTCGACCGTTCTATGGCCTCTGCAGATGAACGGGTGTCCAGATATCTCAAGCCTGGCCTCTGTGGACTCGCGCTTTGCAGGCTCCCCGAAGGCCGAGAGAAACCTGCGCGTGATGAGGTCGTAGAGCTTGAGCTGGTCGGACGGCAGGCCGCTTGGCACCTTGCCCGTCGGATAGATTGCTGGGTGGGCCGGGTCGCTCTTCCTTCCCTGTCTCGGCCGCGGCTTTCGCGAGAGGAGGTATTCGCAGATCTGAGCGTACTGTCCCTGCTGTGACAGCTCGGAGAGGATGCGGCGGTAGCCTATGGTCGGGGGCAGCTTCTGCGAGCTCGTCCTAGGATAGGATATTAGCGCAGCCTCGTATAGCCGCTGGGCCAGGGTCATCGTCCTCATTGGGGTGAAGCCCAGGTGCCTGTAGGCCTCGGTCTGCAGGGTTGTAAGGTCGAAGGCGGGGGGAGGCGGCAGCTCGCTGGTCGCTGTCTTGCACTCGGCTACCTTGGCGTTTCGGCCGGCGCAGTCGGAGAGGATGCGGTCCGCCTCTTGTTCGTCCCATATCCGGGCCGGATCGGAGACGGCGGCAAACTCCACCCCTTCGTGGCGGCATGAGAGCTCCACGGTCCAAAACTTCTTGGGCACAAACCTCTCTATCTCCCGCTCCCTCTCAGTCAGGATCTTTAGGGTCGGTCCCTGGACTCTCCCCGAGGAGAGGATGTCAAATCCTCCGGTATGAGGCTTCATGGCCAAGGTCAGTGCCCTAGAGATGTTTACGCCCCAGTACCAGTCCAGTATGTGCCTGGTCAGGCCAGCTTTGATCTGGCCGTGGTCAAGCTGGTTCTGAGCCGACTTGTAGGATTTGACGAGGTCTGGGATGGTCAGGGTGGAGAACTTCATCCTCCGCGCCTCTTCCGTTCCGCAGGCCATCCTCAGGATGTTGTAGGCTATGACGGAGCCTTCTCTGTCGTAGTCGGTGGCAGATATGAATGAGGAGCAGATCTTGGCGAGGTTGAGGAAGTTCTCAAGGTAGGGCTTTGTGTGGGACGACGACTTGTCTATTTGCCATGCAGGCCTCCACTCTATGTCGAACACGGGGTAGGTCCAGCCTGATCCCCTCTGAGCTATCCCGTAGAGGTGACCGAGGGCGGGAGCGACTATGTGTAGCCTGCCTTGGACATTGACCTCGTAGAACTTTACGCCCCTGAAGTTCTTGGATCTAGGCCTTTCTCCCGATATCGAGGCAAGGGCCGTCGCGATGCTCCTGGCGCTGCTAGGCTTCTCCGCTATGACAAGGGTGGCGCCCTCTTCCAACTCTTCACCCTTTCTGGGACTCGGCCAACAGACGTGGAGAGGACTCCTCGAATCGGGCATTTATGATGGAGTAGAGGGGTCCAGAGAAGAAGCGGCTGAACGCGAGGTTGTAGCCGCGGAAGTTGAGGACCGCGTCAACCGCGATGAAGCGGTGGTTCCCCCACATGTCCTCGAGCCTGACCGCCCAGAAGGGCCAGTAGGTCAGTTCGATCTCCTCGATGTCGTACGTAGATAGTCCCTTCTTCTTGGAGATCTCCTTGGCCCTTCTTCTCTTCATCGCCTCTCTCAGCTTCGACTCGGCGATCCTCTTCGCCGACTGTTCGTCGAGAGTCGGCTGGATGTACAGGTCGTCAGTCTCGATCCTGCTCCTCGGAGGAATTCCGCTTAGAACCGAGAACTCCCTGAAGCGCGCGTCGATCATCATTCCTGGGGCAAAAGGGGCCCTAGCCCACTTGATCTGGTATGGAACCAGGTAGAAGGGATGATAAACGAGCATCATGTCCCTGACGAACTCCTTTCGAGGGGCTAGCTGGAACTTCCAGACCTTGAAGAACCCCTCTTTGAGGTCGTTTACCTCCCTGAGAGCCTCCCTTTTGGGAATCCTCTGGTTCACTCCGTGAAGAACTACCACTGCTACCACGCCAACACTAGGGCCTGACCTCGATCATGACGATCGAGCCGTCTATAAGCCTTCGTGAAACCACAGAGCCTCCGCAGTTCTCAAATATCTTTTCGACCTTCTCCTGCTCGTGAATGTGGAGGGGGACCTTGAGCCTCAGCCCAATGTAGCTGGAGAGGAGCCTTCCCGCCAGAGTCTTTTTTTGGAAGGTGACAGCCAGTTTGCCTCCGGGCCTACAGACCCGGACCATCTCGGAGGCCATCTCGGCTGGGTCACGTAGGTGGCTGATCACATCCTGGCAGGTGACCCTTTCAAAAGAATCGTCCTTGAAGGGAAGGAGGCATCCGTCCGCTAGGACTAGAAGTGTGTCTTTCCCGCCGGAGAGGCGCGTTTTGGCTATTTTGAGCATCGAGATCGAGAGGTCAACCCCAACCCGCAGCCTGCTATGCGCCCTCTTCAGCAGGACACCTGTCCCGCAGCCAACATCCAGTAGACTTTCGCTTCCCCCAACAGACTCTAGGATCCGACGGGTCTCAGCTTCGTCTAGCCGGCACAGCCTCTTCTTCTCATCGAGAAGCTGCGCAGAGGCATCATAGTACTTGACGAGCCTCTGCCTCTCCCTCAACTTCAAGCGTTCCGTGCCTCATGTGTGCTTGGTGAGCCAGTCAAGGATGTAGACCATGGACTTCGCATTCTCGGCGGGCTTGGACTGGAAGATCCACTTGTTCATGTAGAGGTCGTGGCCTCCCATGCCAACGACGCGCCCCTGGCCGATCTCGCCGCTGACCATCACCACTGCATCCTCGCCTACCGGCTCGCCGTGTCCCTTCGTTGGCTTGAGATCTTGGTGATAGTAGTTTTCGCCGAAGGCGTAGCCCTTCAGGGTTATCGCCTTCGTCACCTTGTCTGGATCGGTTATGTTGATGGTGCACGAGTTTCTCATGATGTAGGGGTAGGTTATCCGGCTTGCGATCGGGTTGCCCTCTACCAACCCTAGGGCTGCAACGGTGTACTGGCTGACGGATACCCCGTAATCGGTCTGGGTTTGCTCGGGTTCGTACACCTTCGTGTTCATGAAGAGGAAGCCCCAGTCCTTCGTTATGTTGTTGAGGTAGTCCAACTTTTCGAGGGCCCATCCTTCTCCACAGATGAGCAGCCCACCGCCATTCTCCACGTACCTGTGGAGGGCATCTATCTCGTCCTTGTCCAAGGCCGACGATGGTGGAAACATTATGCACGCGTCGTACTGCTGCAAGTCTTCCAGCCTTATCGTTGGGGCTTGGAGCGTGACAAGCTCGTATCCTTTGTCGTGGAGGTACTCCCTAAGCTTCATGTAGCCAACGTCCGAGGAGTCCTCGATGCTGGCTGTAGTGTGGGCGCCGATGAAGGCTACCTTGCCCTTCATGCCGAGAAAGCTCCATTTAGCCGGGGTGAGAAATATTGCGAGTATAATCAGAACGACTATTGCAATGATGCCTCCGATCATTTTCGC
>CAYWSC010000024.1:4820-12171 GCA_964460695.1 Hadarchaeota archaeon (SeqCode) | reverse complement strand
CGCCGCCACCTCACCGAGTTCTGGCATCTAGAGGCCGAGGAGGCCTTCTGCGATCTCTGGCAGAGCCTCAAGACGCAGGAGATGTTGATAGCCCACATAGCCCACTTCGTGGCCCAGAACACCAGAAACGAGCTAAGACAGCTCGGAAGGGATCCAGAGGCCCTCGACGCGATTCAAACCCCGTTCGAGAGGATATCCTACGACGAGGCCCTGTCGATAATCAACAAGGCGGGTGTGGACATAGAGTGGGGAGACGACTTCGGCGTGGAGCACGAGAGGGTGCTCACCAACGAGTTCGAATTCCCCTTCTTCGTCCACTCGTGGCCGAAGCAGGCGAAGGCCTTCTACCACAGGCCTGATCCTGAGAAGCCCCAGCTCGTCCTCTGCGCCGACATGCTCGCACCCGAAGGGCACGGAGAGATCATTGGGGGAGGGGAGAGGATACACGACCTTGAGATACTCCTAGAGAGGATTAGAGAAGCCGGCCTCCAGCCCGAGGACTATGACTGGTACCTCGATCTAAGGAGATACGGCACCTGTCCACACTCAGGGTTCGGCCTGGGGGTCGCAAGGCTGGTCAAGTGGCTGTGCAACCTGGACCACATCAGGAAGGCCGTCCCCTTCCCCAGAACCATCACGCGGATCTACCCCTGACGGACGTCGCCATGTCTCCCGGAGATCCACGTGGGGCCCTTCACGTCAGGGTGGCCCGGTCCCGGAGAAACCGGCGGCGGGCTGGGGCCGGGAGGAGAAGGCGGCTTCTTCGGCGGAACGTCAAGCCTGCGTCCGCACTGAGAGCAGAAGATCTCTCCCGTCGAGCTTATTCTGAAAAGGTCGCCCCCGCAGCTCGGGCAGTGGATCCACTCCAATTTTACCCCTGATCTTCTAGCACCCCAAGGCTAATAAAGGTGCGGACCATCCCCGTCAGGGGCCAGTGCCCCCCGGGAGGCTGATGAGGACGACCCTCCCGTTGAGGGGGAGGGACACGTTGAAGACCGGAATCCCGTCTAGACTTGCCTTGGGGATTCCGTTGTGGGCATGGGCATGGACAACTACGTTTGGTCTTTTCTCTCGGATTACCCTCTCGTATCGCCGGCTACCCAGCCAGGGAAAGCTGGAGGGGTTCTCTCCCTTCAACGTCAGATAGGTAGGGGCGTAGTGTGTCAGCAACAGTTTGAGATCCGCATCCTGCTCTAGGAGCTTCGAGACGGTCTCAACCCTAGCTCGGTAGATCTCGTTTATGTAGGGTATGTTTCTCTTCTGCCAGCTCGTCGGCCTGTCCAGGCTTCCTGTTGAGCCAACTACTAGGAGTTCTTTCCCCCCGATGGCCAGGCGCGCCGCCTCGTCATCCAGAAACCTCACCTCCGGGTTCTGCTCCCTGATAAGCTTCCTGTCCTCCTGAAACTCGGTGTTCCCAAAGGTGGCGACGATCGGGCATGTGACACGCTCCGTCAAGGCGGAGACGACTTCCCGGTAGTCAGCGACATCGCCCGGCCTCAACACGTCTCCTGCCAGAAGAAACAGATCAGGCTTCGCCTCGAGGCTCTTCAGAGAGCCCAGAAGCTGTTCGGTGTACATGGGGTGATGGATGTCCCCAGTCGCTGCTACGAGCAAGGAGCCTCCTCCCCAGCCTATTCGACCGATCTGGGCCTGATGTATCCCTCTCTCTTAGAGGAGGCCCCCCTGAGACCTGAAACCTTCTCGCGTCTTACGAACTTGAATCTGACCGGCGACCCGCAGTTTGGGCATCTAGGAGCATCCGGATCCACACTTGCCCCACACTTCTGACAGTAAGAAACCACGACCATCATTGGGCATCGACCTAGGTGAACAAGCACCTGCAGGGCAAAGATAATGCTTTCCCCGCCTTGGTTAGAGGGATTGCCGATAGCGAACCCAATCGCCAGGTTCACGACCCGGTTCACAGAGAGGACTTTGTCATCCCGACCTCGCGGTACAGCCTCCTCCTAACCATGAGAGACCACGTGGCGAAGGCTACGACGGCGAAGACACCGCTGACGGCGGTCCACTCAATGGCATAAACCCAAAGCAGGGCACGTTCCTTCAGCTTCACGGCCTGCGTCTCGACCCTTGAGAAAAGTTGGAACACGTCACTTTCTCTGTCGAGAGCTGCTTCGAAGTCCTGGTTGAGATACAGACCCTCGGCGTCCTTCTGGATCGAATTGAGCCGGGCAATCTCCCTCTGGATCTTTTGCGTGCTAGCACCAAACCTCTCGATGAAGTCGAGGAGCGAGTAGAGCATTCCCATTCTTGCCCTGAATCCGGTCACATAGCTGCTGACAAGATGGACCTTGAGGACGTCCTCTGGAAGCTTCCTCCGACAGCCATACCAAACTATGTTTGAGAAAATGTCGAGGGAATACCTCTCAATCCCGTCGCTCTGATCCCAGAACGGGCTGTCAAACTGGTCTGCGGTGGAGAAGACTCTGGACTTTTTCTCCCCATATTCCCAGGAGATCAGCATGGAGCAGGCGTCTTCGAGCAAGGGCTGGCCTCTATCGAGCCGTGCAGGGTGCGCGATGCGTCCAAGGCTGCTTCCCCTCTCAACGCCAACCGGTTCTCGTAGCTCCAAGAAATATTAAAAAGATGTCGTGGAAGCCCCCAGTTGGGGCCCGTGGTCTAGTGGTTTCTCGTCGAAGAGACAAAGATGACGTCACCCTCACACGGTGAAGATCCGGGGTTCGACCCCCCGCGGGCCCACTGATTCTCGTGCATGCCGCGTGTAAAGGAGCCATCCCTAGCTTCCAGCTTCCCGGCGGGCCCCCCTTGCCTTTGCCCACATCACTAGGAACGTTGGAAGGATGAACACTGTGGCCAGGAAGCTGAAGGTAATCGTCAGGGCGACGATGAGGCCGAACTCCTTCATGGGGGGCAGAAGTGAAAGCACCAGAAGGCCGAATCCTGCCACCGTCGTCGCTGCTGCGCCAAAGAGGGCCGACCCCGTGTTGACAACGGTCGTCCTGCAGGCTTCGTCAACATCCGCCGCGAGCTCTACCTCTCTGGTGAATCTGTGGGTCAGATGGATTCCATAGGTGACCCCCAGACCGATGGTCAACGCCGTCACGGTTACCGTTAGAACGGTGTAGGGTATCCCTAGGAGAAACATCGCTCCAAGTATCCAAGAACTGCAAAGCAGCACCGGGATCATGGTGATCGGCCCGAGCCAGATCGACCTGTCCGAGTACCAGAACACGGCCGTCAGTATGATGAACGAAGAGACGAGGGTCACAAGGAAGGACATCGTCATGCTTCCCTGCAAGCTGTCCGTTATCTGCCAGATCATTATCGACGAGCCAGTCACGCTGACGCGCCTCAGCTTTCCCGACTTGACCAGGTCCTCGAGGGGCGAGACATCCCTTTGTAGCTCGGTGTAGAGCTCTTCAGCGTCCTCCCTCTTGTCGCTGGTGATGGATATCTGTAGGAGGCAGCTGTCGAAGTTTCCCTGCCGATCCCTGTGGAGGAGACTTCGAGCCTGACCCCTGGTGAGGTTTGATGTGTATATCCAGTTGAAGAGACTGGCGATGCGCCTGTCAGGGACCCCGTCGTCGTCAACCATGCTCGCGTAGAACATCTGCGAGAAGTTGGCATCGTAGAGATCCAATGGATCGGTCGACCTCTCATCGGTGGCTACGTCGGACATGAAGGAAAGGATGGTGAGCACGTCAGGCAGCTCGCCCCTTGCCGTTGACCTCTTCCTCACAAGCCGATCGTCGTACATGTTCAGCGTCGCCGTCTCTATGGCTTTTAGGACCGTGGGGTCGGTCAGGTTCCCTTTTACGAGCACCTGCGCCGTCGCCGTGCTGGTGTTGAAATTGTCGAACATGTACCGTATGTTCTGGGAATACTCCAGGTTCTTGGGGAGGAAGTCTTCAAGCTCAAACCGCGTGTCCAGGTGGCTCGCCGCGATCAGGGCGAGGGCGGTCAGGACAACCGTCACTAGGATCACCATCTTGGGGTGATGCTCAGCGGCGGTAGCTCCTGCGCTCAGAGCTGTGGACCAGCGGCCCCTCGCCACGGAGTATTCGTCTCGACTCCGAGGAGTCTTTCCGCCTTCAACCTTGCCCGGCCTCTCCCTTCTGTCCCTGAGCTGACGAGCTGAAGGAACGAACGTGACCATTATCACAAAGGCGGAGATTATGCCGAAGGAGTTTAGGATTCCGAACTGCCGGATGGTCGACATCTGGCTTATCATGTTCGACAGGAATGCAACCACGGTGGTCACCGTGGCTAGCAGCAGTGCAGATCCCACCCAGGAGATAGCCACCGAGGCGGACTTATCCGGCGGAGAGCCCCGTGCCCTCTCCTCCTTGTACCTCGCCGTCATGTGTATTCCGTAATCGATCCCAAGCCCGACGATGAGGATGGGTGCCGCGATGGTCATCGGATTGAACACTATGCCTGCAACCGTCGCCAATCCGTACGTCCACGCGATCGAAAAGGCCAATCCTAGAAGGCTGACGACCACGTCGAAGAAGTCCCTGTAGACGACACCCAAGACCAAGACCACTAGGACGAAGGCGATGGGAAGAAGGATCTTCATCGATTCCTTGGTCGCGGTGAGGATCTCGTCAGAGGTCAGCTCACCGGCTGCAACGCTCATATCAGTATAGGCGAACTGCTCCCTCTCTAACACATCTTCGATGTCCTTCTCGGTGTCCATGAGGATTGAGTTCTGGTCTGCCATGGCCTTCGTAGCATTGAGCCCCACAACTGTGAGCGCTGCCTTGGCCGCGTATCTTCCCTCGAGCGGGGAGAAGTCGGTGCTGACGCTCCTGATGACCCCGTCCCTTATCCTGATGATAGCCGAGTCCAGCATCCTCGTAGTTGCATTGGCATCCAACTCGTCGAGCATCTGGGTCGCCTGTCTGATTCCACCCTGAAACAGTGGAACCATGAACCGCAACGACATCAATGCCTGCAGGCTCTTGGCATTCCCAACGACATTTGGGTCGGACTGGGCGAGAGCTAGGGTTGAGTTTAGGCGAGACAACTGGTCCGATAGAGTCCTTGTGGAGGACAGTGCAGAGCAAGCAGCGTTCCTGAAGAGGAGGGTCTGGGATCCGTTGTAATCCATGAGGTCCTTGACGAGGCTGTCAACTCCCTCTTCTCCAAGGGATTCTATCACATTGATCTTCTCGTCGATTGAGAGAACGTGACGCCTCCCCTGCCCCATGCCGGGCGACTTGGTGAACCCCTGGAGGGTGGATGCGAGTTTGAAGGCCAGACCGACGATCGTCCTGTTTGCCTGTATGACGGACTGGGCCGCCTCGGGCGTACCCAGAGAGCTCTGAATAGCCTCCGAGGAGGTGGCCACGACACCTGCGAGTAGGCCTATCGACCTGTTCAGATCTTCGAGGAGACTTGCCGCCTCGCTCATATTTCGGACGGTGGCGAGCAGCTCCCGGGCAGAGACGAGGGAATCCGCGATGCTGGAAAACCTCATCGGATGACCCTCGGGGAGAAGCAGCATCGAGATGCTTTCGTTCTCGACTATCGCCTTCTCAGCCTCTAGCATCTCCGTGAGGCACCCTGGTGTAAAGACGTTCCCGCTTTTGGACTTCACTAGGATCTGTACCAGTTCTGCTGTTTGGAAGTCTCTAGATATCTCCATGGACGCATTCACAACGTCCGTGTCCGGAAGGAAGAGACGCTCGCTTGCCTCCATCTCCCCGCCGAAGAGCACGTAGGTGGCTCCCAGCAGGACGGTTACGACGATCACCGCCGCGACGGACCAAGCCGGTTTCCTCGCTATAACCCTCGGGATCGAGTAGCGCATCACTGTGCTCTCCCCCTACCTGTAGATTGTTCCTTGGTGCGAATCCTTCCTCGGGATGGCTCTGCTCCAAGCTCGACTTTGAGGATCGTCTTTGTCCTCGATAGAACCTGGAGCAAGGCCTCCAGAGTGGAGACCATTGATCGAACTCTCTCCTCGTAGGTGTCTGGAGACAGCTCTTTCATGAGCCTTAGATGCATCTTGACCGCCTCGTTGTTGTCTCGGCCCATCGTCCTTACGAGGTTGTTAACTACCTGCTGGCTTTCGTCGAGGAGGCGAAGTAGCTCGGCCCTTCCCTTCTGCGTTATGGAGTACAGCTTTCGTTTGGCCCTCTCTGCCGAGGCAAGACCGATGAGTCCCTCCTCGACCATCTCCTTCAAGAGCGGATAGATGTTGCCAGGCTTGGGCTCCCAGAATCCGTTGCTCCTCTTCGATATCCTCTTTATTATGCCGTAGCCGTGTAGAGGCTCCTTCTCAAGGTTTGCGAGAACGAAGAGCTTCAAGAAGCCCTTCTTCATCTGGGAGGCCGTGCGGCCACTGGCAGCCATAAGCAGAGTATATATGTCTCGTACATATATGTTTCCTAGATATCCTACGCCAGGTTCACCGCGGCGACGCCTGCCATTATCATGGCTAGCCCCAGAATGCGTACCAACGTCAGCTGCTCGCCTAGGATGTGCCATGCCAGCAGAGCTGTGACCAGGTAGCTGACCGACAGCGTTGCCACGACGACGGTAACCTCTCCGCGCGATATGGCCAAGATGTAGAGCGCGCCTGCCAGAGCTGTGAGGAGGATGGCGGTTACAAATGTACGGGAAGAGAGCAGCTCGAGGATCAGCCTTCCCGACAGGGCCCTCGGCACGGAGACCTCCCCCATATGGGCCAAGCCGAGCTTGTACATCACGTTTGACAAGCCGAAGACTATCGCCGACGAAAGTGCCAACGCCACGGGTACCCAAGCCTTCAAATGATCACTCCCACAGCTGGGAAGCCTCATCCTGAAATATCGTCGCCTAGAGACCGGCCTGGTTCGACCGGATGCTACGAATAGGTACGAAACCCGAACGAGATGTTCTGGCCGGTGTCGAGGGACAGAGAGACCCTCGTCCACTTGTTGTGCGTGCTTCCCACCGTGAAGCTGGAGATCACATCAACCCGGCCGTCCCTAGGAACGTCCACCTGGCCCCTATCGACCACCTCGTCTCCTAGGCGGGTCTCGTAGAAGTAGGTATGGTCACGTCCGAGATGGTTCTCGATTATGAATCTGAACCTTACATCCGCATTTTCGGGCACCTCTCTCGGATACTCGTAGAGGAGGCACTCACGGCTGGTTGCGTCGGCAAAGAGGAGATAGGTACCGCCGAGCCTGAACGTCTGGTATATGTGGAGTCGGCTCAACCCTCTCTCCGAGGACAGGACTAGAACCTCGTCATCGGTGTCGGGCCCCAACACCCAGATGTCGTGGCCCAGCAGCTTTCCGTGGACGACGACACCAGAGTAGTTCAGATCTACAGAGCCGTTGTAGGCAGAAAGCGGGATCTTGTAGGATGCGAAGTA
>CAYWSC010000024.1:0-4720 GCA_964460695.1 Hadarchaeota archaeon (SeqCode) | reverse complement strand
GCTGAGAAAGAGGCTTGGCCTCACACAGTCCGAGCTTGCCAGGCTGGCAGGGGTCAGCCAGTCGCTTGTGTCGCAGATTGAATCCGGGGAGGTCGATCCACGTCTATCGACTCTCACCAAGATCGTCTGGGCACTCAACGCACGGGAGATGGGAAGAGATGTCTTCGCCGAGGAGCTATGCGTGAAGGACGTCGTCTCTGTCAGCCCAGACGAGAAAGTCATAACGGCTGCCAACCTGATGTGGAAACACTACATCTCGCAGCTCCCGGTAATCGAGAATGGAAAGAATCTCGGGAGCATATCGGAGAAATCCATAACGGCGGAGATCGCAAAGGGCTCGGCTGCAGATCTGTCGAAGAAGACGGTCAGGGAGGTCATGCAAGAGCCCTTCCCAATGGTGGGAAAGAAGACAAGGCTCGACGTAGTCGTGTCCCTTCTCCAGGAGAGTCCGGCGGTACTGGTCTTCGAGGGCGGCAAGATCGAGGGCATCATCACCAAGGCGGATCTTATCAGGGCGGCGGGTCTCGGCTCGCCGAGGCCTCAGCCGTCCGACGATAACAGCAGCTCGAGGTAGGATCTGCGCTCGGGACGCAGCCGAAGGGACTTCAAGATCTCCAGCAGATCCCTCGCACGGGGAAGGCCGCCGGTTGTTGACTCCAGTTCTACAAATCGGCCCAGCCCTTGAACATCGTCGATGAAGAGCAACAAGTCGTTCTTCCTGAAGGATCTGCGGGTCTTGCAGACCCGCCCAGCCTCCTTGAAGCCGACTCTGCGTAGGATCTGAACGATCTCGGCTGGAACCTCGATCTCCAGCTCCTCGCGGGTCTTGGAGATAGAGTCCAGTTTCGGGCCTTTGTAGGTTAGAAAAGTACCCTTGCTGCATCTGCGAAGACGTAGCGCCTCGTCCGTGGATGCAAAGTCTCTACAGGGGTGGGAGAAGTAGATATCCTCCTGGTTGTCCTCACCGACAAATGACCAGGTGTCCACGTACTCCTCCACCGCACGTACCTGCTCGGGTGTCCTGACCCAGCCCTTGACCTCCACCTCCAGCATGGAGAACCAGAGCTTCTGCGTCTGAAAAATCTATTAACCGATCCTCGATCGGACTTGCGTGAACGTGAAGGTCTCCTATTTTGGCCATCTCAGAGAGGTAGCTGGGGTCAAGGAGGAAGAGTTTGAGGTCGATGAACGCTGTGTCGTTGGAGACCTTCTAGAGGAAGTGGGCGAGACTAGGGGTATTGCAAGGGAGATCTTCGGCGAGGACCCCTCACCAGAGATGCCCATAAACGTGCTGGTGAATGGAAGGAACATACGCTACCTCAAAGGTCTGGACACTCCTCTGTCGGATGGGAGCCGTGTAGCGCTGTTCCCTCCCACCGGCGGCGGCTAGCCCCTATCCCTTGTATATCAGGACATTGTAGAGGAGGACATACAGCACGAACCATGATATCAGGTATATGTAGAGAGACTTGGTATAGACCTTGAGGCGTCCGCCCTGCTCTTCCACATTTGTCCCGGCGAATTCTGCCAGGTATGTTCCGGCGTAGCCGATAATAGCCACGAAAAATAATATGAGGGCCAGTTCAACCGATGTCTTGCCAGCGGCCGAGGCGTTGAAGGAGGAGTCCAAACCTGTCGAGACGAACGCTGCGATCAGGCCCACGAGGACGAATACCAACGTGGTCCGTGCTTGACTGTCCATGATGGGTGCTCCTTAGGTGACCTGTTTGAGAGAGATGCACGCCCTTGATATAAATTGTATCGTCGGCGAGTTGGCAGGGCTAGCAGGCTCTAGGGTCGACAAGGTCTTCCAGGACCGACCGGACCTAATCAGGATACGGTTCTACGGCGGCGAGCTGGGCCGCTCTGAGCTCGTCGTCGAGGCGGGCAGAAGGATACACCTGACCAAGTTCAAGAGACAGGCTCCGAAGACACCGACCAGCTTCGCCATGTACCTCAGGAAACACCTAGGGAACAGAAGGCTGACGGCCGTCCGACAGCACGACTTCGACAGAATAGTCTCGCTGGAGTTTGAGGATCTCAGCCTGGTGGTCGAGCTCTTCGCCAAGGGAAATGTAGTCCTCCTCGACGCTGATAGCAACGTGATGCTTTCGCTCAAGAAGGGGCAGGCAGGAAGAGTCCGAAGAGGTAACAGGTACCAGCTCCCTCCGCCCCCAGGGTCACCGTTCGAGATCAGCGATGAAAGCGAGCTGTCATCCTCGCTGAAGCAAAAAGACGTAGTCAGATCCCTCGCCGTAGACCTTGGCCTGGGGCGCCTCTACGCCAATGAGGTATGCGCGCTATCAGGTGTTGAGGCCCACACCTCCCCTTCTGAACTGACTGCAGAAGAGAAGGCAAGACTCTTGGAGGCGATTGGACGCCTCAAGGTGAAGGCCGACTCCGAGAAGAGGCCGGTTGTGTACTACGAAACCACCCCCGTCGAGTACGCTCCCTTCTCGCTTAGCTCTCTCAGCCACATGCAATCCAAGTTCTTCCCAAGCCTCAATGAGGCTGCCGACGAGTACTACACCTTTCTGGAGGCAGCCGAGCTGCAGCAGAGGGCATCTGAATCTGCCGAGAGTCAGATAGCGAAGCTCAAGAAGCGGCTTGAGATCCAGAGCTCTCAGTACGAGGAGCTTAAGGCCAGGGCCGCACAACTTAGACGCAGCGCCGAGACGGTGTACTCCAGCTTTGCAGACGTCTCCAGGTTCTTGGAGGCAGCGGTGACTCTTCGACATCCTACCCAGCAGTCGATTAGGCGGCTCATAGATGACTTGGGCCTGTCATGGTCTTTCGTCTCTTTCGACCCAAAGAACAAAGTTGCTGTCGTTGAGATTCAAGGAGCTAGGGTCCCCATCGAACTCGGTCGGACTGCGGGAGAGGTGGGCGGCCGCCTGTTCGAGAGGGCGAAGGCCCTGGAGAGGAGAGCATCTGGCGCTGAGGCGGCCATGGCTGAGACCTTGAAGACCATCGGGGCTCTCGAGGAGACCTCCCAGCCCCAAGCCCCACCTGAACCCGTTAGGAGGCGGCGCACGGAATGGTTTGAGAAGTTCAGGTGGTTCTTCACATCCTCCGGCATCCTTGTTCTCGCCGGCAGGGACCGCAGCTCCAACGAGACTCTGGTACGCAGATACATGGAGGAGAGAGACCTCTACGTCCATGCAGATGTCCACGGTGCCCCATCGACCGTGATAAAGGCTGGAACCGGAGAGATAGACGAGAATTCCATTAGGCAGGCATGTGCCTTCGCCCTGATCCACTCCAAGCTGTGGAGCAGCGGTACGACGGCTGGAGACGTCTACTGGGTCAGAGCCGACCAGGTGACCAAGAGCCCCACCTCGGGTGAGTACGTGCCAACCGGTGCCTTTGTGATCAGGGGAAGGAGAAACTACTACAGGGGTCTAGAAGCTAGATGCGGGGTCGGGTGGCTGAAGGACAAGTTCATGTGCGGACCCCTCGACGCGGTGAGAGACAACTGCGGCAAGGCCATAGAGATACAACCGGGCCCCCGAAAGAAGAGCGAGGTTGCCAAGGAGATACTCCAGGCCTTCCAAGAGGCACCGTCAGCCGATATGGATCAACTCATGCAGGTTCTACCGCCGGGGCCATTGAGAATAGTGCACTGAGCTATAGGGACCCTTCCTATCGAGCCGCGTAGCCGAACGACACTTTTATTAGCTTCTTCAGCCCCGAGAAGATTCAAGCACAAACTAGGGAGAAGCCGCATCAAGGGTGCGAACATGTCAGGAATGCCGATAAGAGAGGCGATGAAGAGCGACATTATCACAGTAAGCAGGCGGGAGACGATGGACAAGGTCGCCCGCCTAATGACCCAGTGGAACGTGACCTTTGTAGTGGTCTTGGATGGCAACAAACCCGTCGGGGTCATAACGGAGAAGGACGTTCTAGGCGAACTTGTGGCCCGCGACAGGAAGCCGTCGGAGGTCAGAGTCGAGGAGATAATGTCCAGTCCTGTAATCTCCATCTCGGCGGACGAGACGGTTTCTGATGCCCTCGACAAGATGATGGAGTACGACGTTCGGCGGCTTCCCGTTGTTGACGGTGGAGACCTCGTCGGTCTCATCTCGAGGAGCGACATCTCAGATGCAAAGGAGAAGGCCTTCAGAGCCTACGAAACCACCGGCCAAGAGGGAGAAGAGGAGGAGTACCCCTACGGCCCGGCCGTGTGCGAGATATGTGGGCAGCACAGCACCCATCTAAGGGTTGTGAACGGGCGCTACGTGTGTGACGACTGCGCGAACATCGCCGAGATGGACTTTCTTTGAGCTGCAGGCAGCAAGCCGTCTCACGAAATCTGGTCGGATCCCTTGACCGCTCCTGTCACCAGCTTGGACGGAACCTCTTCTTGGAGCCTCCTCATGCCAGGCCGGTCTTCAAATATAGAGGGGTCTAGGAACTGGCGTATGGGGCCCTCCTCCCCAGCCTCCTTGGAGACTCCGTACCAGTAGACAATCATCCCGTCGCCGTACCTCTGCTCATACCTGCTGACCTGACGCCGGTAGTGCCTCCTTATGTGCTGGAGGTCCCCGAAAAACGCCTTGCTCTCAATCCAGCTCACATTCTCAACGCCATCGATTTTCTGGGGCGAGGAGAACAGGAAATCTGGAGTTGGTACCCCGAGGCCCCCCTTTTGCTCCTTCTCCGTCTCGAAGGCTATTCCATGTTCCTCCAGCCACTCTGAGAGTATGCGTTCGCCCTC
>CAYWSC010000023.1:7496-12261 GCA_964460695.1 Hadarchaeota archaeon (SeqCode) | reverse complement strand
GAGGGGATGAACGACAAGAAAACAGTTTCGGAGGTCTCTCGGAGCGAAGGGGCGGTACTCGCACCTGGCCATTCTTTCCCGGGAATACATTAATTCGGACCCGAACTCGCCGGACTCTTGTCCAGCTACATCCAGCCGGATTGTTGGTCATGCACTAGCCACGGAAGCGGGGAGGGCTCTCAACTTGGATCTTGACATAGAGACGGTCAACCTTACCAAGCTGTACCCCTCCAAGGAGAAGGGGGTGGGGCAGGTAAGGGCTGTCGATGAAGTCAACCTGAAGATACGAAAGGGGGAGTTCGTGGGGCTTCTTGGGCCGAATGGTGCAGGCAAGACCACGCTCATAAAGATACTGTGCACCCTGGTGCTGCCCACAGAGGGGACGGCAAGAGTGGCCGGCTACGACGTGGTAAGGGAGGCTAGCAAGGTTCGCTCCAGCATCGGGTGGCTTCACGGCGAGACGGGAGGCAGAGCCCTCTACTGGAGGCTCAGCGCGCTGGACAACCTGAGGTTCTACGCCGCCCTTCAAAACGTGCCACGCCAGGTGGCTAAGAGGCGTATCGATGTTCTCATGGACTTCTTCGGGCTGACCAAGGAGAAGGACAAGATGGTCAAGGACTTCTCCACAGGGATGAAGGTACGGGTCATGCTGGCCAGGTGTCTCCTGGCAAATCCGCCAATACTGCTGATGGACGAGCCGACAGTGGGGCTTGACCCCGCGACGGCAGACGAGACCAGAAGGCTCCTGACAGCCCTAAACGAGGAGCTGGGAAAGACCATCCTCTTCACCAGCCACAACATGGCGGAGGTGGAGCGCCTCGTGAAGAGGGTGGTCATCATGAGCCGCGGCAGGATCATCGCCGACCAGTCACCGTCAGCACTCAGGAGGCTGCACAGAGAGGACGGCGGGATAGACCTTCAAGTCGAGTCGCGCCTACCCAGAGACGCTGTTGCCCAGAGGGTTTCCTCGATACCACAGGTCGTCGCGATAATCGGAGTGAGGGAGGAGGGAGGCGAGCTCCTCCTCCGGCTAAGGGTTAGGGACGAGGCTGAAGCCCTCTACCAGATACCTCTGGCCCTGAAGGGAAGCGGAATAAAGGTGACCTCTATATCCGAGAGAAGGCTGAGTCTGGAGGAGATCTTCCTCAGGCTCACTAGGTGAGGGGATGGAGCGGGATCGAGTCCACCAAATAGTAGCGCTGCTAGGATCGGGGTCCCCGAGGCATCCCTCCGACCTGAGGCAGACATGGGCGGTGTTCCTAGCAAACCTGAAGATATTCCTGTCGTACAGGACCTGGGTGGCGACCGAGACCATAACCACCCTTGCATCGGTGGTCATGTACTACTTCGTCGGAGTGATGGTGAATCCCCAGAAGCTCGCCGCCTCGGGATACGGGGAGAGCTACATAGGTTTTGCCCTTGTCGGCATCGCGAGTACAAACTACCTATGGATGTGTATAAACAGGCTGAGCCACTCTATGTCCCACGAGATTAGAGAAGGGACCTTCGAGACGGTCATCTCCTCGCCGATCAAGCTACGCTCCTACGTGATCGGGATATCCATAAGGGGCTTCTTGGTCAGCTGCTACTTCATGTTGGGCGCCTTCCTCATAGGTTACTTTGCTCTCGACGCGCCTCTGATAGTCAACCCCAGTACGCTGGCGGCGGCCGTCCTGCTAGTACTCCTGCTGGTAACGAGCCACCTGGGGATAGGGATAATGGCAGCGGGCATCGTGATGGTCTACAAGAAGGGGGACCCCCTGACCTTTCTTCTGAGCGGGGTTACCGAGCTCTTCGGCGGCGTTCTCTTCCCACTCTACCTTTTAAAGCGGTACACCGCCGTCTGGGTGTTTGCCTGGCTCCTGCCCTATACCCATGCTCTCGATGCCCTGAGGAAGGTTCTCCTACTCGGGATGGGTATTTTGGACCCGGAGATCGTGCGACAGGTCGTGATACTCACCGCCTACTCCGTAGTTCTCATACCTCTCGGCCTTTGGATATTTCGCTGGGGGTACGACAGGGTGAGGAGGGAAGGGACAACAACGACCTACTGAGGTGGGTGAGTGGACAAGAGCAGGCTTGTTCGAGAGCTGGGCTATGGGCCGGCCTCCGGCCGTGTCGGATGGATGTCCAAGGTTCTAGCCTTCATCAGGAGGGACAGGAAGATCTGGTGGACCTACAAGATGTGGGTGACCCTGGACATCCTCGAGACCTTCAGCTTCGTCATCACCTATGCGCTCGTTGCGAAGATTGTCTCTGCCGAGAGGCTGGTTGAGAGTGGATACACGGTTGGCGGATACCTAGCCTTTTCTGTTATCGGGGTCGCCTTCCAGCAGTACGTCTTCTCCTCGGTGCTTGGGATTTCGGAGGCGATAAGGGACGAGCAGTGGTTCGGCACCATGGAGACCATCCTCTCCTCTCCTACGAGCTTCAGGATCTTTCTCTTCGGCGAGGCCACCTTCAGGTTCCTCATATCCACCGTCTTCCTGGTCTGCGCCCTGAGCTTGGGAATGGCGCTTGGCGCAACGTTTACTACCTCGCCGTCAATAGTCCTCTCCGTCATCCTGCTATCCGCCTTGATGGTATTCAGCCACCTGACCGTAGGGATAGCCAGCGCCGGCGTGATAATGAAGATAAAGCAGGGAAACCCGGTTGCCTGGGCCTTCTCGTGGCTGACCCAGCTCGTCTCCGGCGTCTTCTACCCCTTGGGGGTTCTACCCGGCTACCTTAGGTGGATCGGGAAAGCCTTCCCACTCACCTACTCACTTGACGGCGTGAGGCTGTGCCTGATGGGCGGCAAGACGATTGCCGACCCGCAGGTGATGGTGAATGTAGTTTGGCTACTGGTCTTCGTAGCCGTTTCCCTTCCCATCTCCCTCCTCATATTCCGCCTGGGGTACAACTCGTCGAGGAGAGACGGGTCCCTGGCCCAATACTAGGGTCATGCCTTTCCCACGCCGCCGCCCCAGCCCCCAACGTCATAGGAGGATAGGACGCCGCTCTGGACGAGGGAGTCCAGCTCTGAGCTTGACGAGCTGGGGACGAGGCAATATGCCTCTGAATCGACTATGTCGAGCACAACGCCACCAAGCTCTTCCACAGTCGACCTAATCAGGTCCGAATCTGCATGCCGAAAGGTCAGCCTGGCGACGGAAAACCCAGTTGTGTCGAAGACGGGATACTCGCCCTCTGCGGCTTTGGAGGTGTCGGTAGCCTGGCCTTCCGGGGCTCTCTCGGCTGTGGTCAGTGACAGCTCTCTCTGCCCGCCAGTCCCCCAGGAAGATCGATGCGAAATGTCAAGGAGACGCCTGGCCTCGTCGACCGCTGGAACAGCAGTCTCGATGCCATATGACATCAGCGATGCCCCCCTCTTTGCCCCCTCGAGGGAGCCGGGACCTGCCGGCGGTATCTGCGCTACCTGGGACAGCATCACATGGCAGATTCCGAGGAAGAGACCAGCTGCAACAATCAGCCAGAGAGCCCTCTCCAAGCGATCACTGTTACCTGTTGCCTGGAACGATTCATATATCTATGCTGAAACGTTGCGGATGCGGCTCGGTCCCGGCTCCGAGTCGCTTTAACCGGACGGTTACGCAGACCTATGATAATATTTAAGAAAAACGCGAAGGACCAGCGTTAAATCCCCTAGCCGGGGAGTCCGCGCCGCGGAACCATAATTCTCGGTCTGGGAGTTGCTTGAAGATCCAGAAGACCAACCCAACGATAGTCGAGCTGATTGAGTCCCTTAGACGACTCGCCTACGAGAACAAGGCTAGGATATGGAAGGATCTCTCAAAGAGGCTGTCAAGAGGGACGCGCAGAATCCCCGCGGTGAATGTCGGTTCGATCTCCTCCCACACATCTCCCAATGACCAAGTAGTTGTGCCGGGCAAGGTCCTGGGGATGGGCCAGATCGACCACCCGGTTACCGTCGCATCCCTCTCCTTCAGCGAGAAGGCTAGGGAGAAGATAACCAAGGCGGGTGGAGAGTGTATAGGCCTTTTGGAACTCGTCCAGAGAAACCCGCGGGGCTCGAAGGTCAAGATCATCTCATGAGGAAGAGACATGATTCTCGTCGATGCGACGGACCAGATCCTTGGACGTATGGCCTCCATAGTGGCCAAGAGGCTCCTTGAGGGAGAGCGAGTTACCATAGTTAATGCAGAGAAGGCCATCATCACCGGAGACCCCACTCGTGTCAAGGAGAAGTTCAAGACGAAGTTCGATCTTGCCAGGGTGGTGAACCCCCGCAGAGGGCCGTTCTTTCCCCGGACACCTGACAGGATCGTGAGCCGAGCCATCAGAGGCATGCTCCCCTGGAGCAAGCCCCGTGGGAAAGAGGCATTCAGGAGGCTGAGGGTCTACAGGGGTGTGCCCGAGGAGCTCAAGGATCAGAGCTTTACGAGCTTTCCAGAAGCCAGCGCCGAGAGGCTGGGAACCAGAAAGTTCGTTAGGGTTGGAGAGGTATCGGTCTCGCTCGGCATCAAGCAGGAGGCGGTGTTTTGAACCAGATACCTGTCAACGTCTCTGCAAAGTTCAAGAGCGCAACCGCGAGGGCGACCATCAGGCCAGGGAGCGGGGAGATCAGGATAAACAGCCAGCCACTGGAGAACTTCGGCACCGCCCTCTGCAGGGCGAGGATAGACGAGGTCCTCAGGCTTGCCAAGGACGTCTTGAAGAAGGTCAGGATAGATGTCAGGGTCGAGGGCGGGGGGATATCGGGTCAGACAAACGCGATCAGGACGAGCATCGCGAGGGGCCTGAT
>CAYWSC010000023.1:0-7396 GCA_964460695.1 Hadarchaeota archaeon (SeqCode) | reverse complement strand
GCCTTGTCCTTCGCCCGGATCACCTCTTGGGTCAGCGACTCAAGCTCCTCCACAAGCCCCTGCAGTATATCGCGGCTCTCCTGAATGTTCTGTCTTATGTAGAGCCGATCCGCCTCCTTCTTCCTCTCGCCTACCTGCGCCATCTGCTCCTCGACATGCCTCAGGTTCGCGCCGAACTTGTCCGCGAAATCCATGGTGGACAGAAGGTAGGTCCTCTTGTAGTGGAAGGTGTTGAAGAGCAGCCTGACCGCGTGCTCGAGCTCCAGGTCCTCGGGGATGCTAACCCTTGCCTGAAAGTAGATCAGGTGGGAGAGGACGTCTGCGTGCCACTTCCACCTGTAGAAGTCCGGCGTTCCATGCCACTTGTGGACGTAGGCGGTTGCTCTTCCCTGGCCATAGTCCCAGTAGACGATGACCGGCTTGTTTCTGTTGAAGACAATCTCCGGGGACATCCTCGCGAGGACGATCGCCCCCTCCTTCTCATCCGGCCGGTTGTGGGCCCATATCCGTATCTCCTTCCAGGGGATGTTCCTCATCAGGGGGTGGTTCTCGTATTCAGATTCTACAACGATCCTGTAGCCGTGCTTCTCGTAGTATATCTCAGGCTTGTCCCTCACCGGAAGTATATCCCCGATGGGGAAGAGGTACCAAGACGTGTGCCTGCCACTCGTCGCGAAGCTTGATGAGTCATCGGCCATGAGGAATCCCATGCCGCGGTCGTGGACACCTTCCTTGACCCAGTGGTGAAAATTGGAGGGAAGGTGGCTCGCATCCATGCCGTCCTCAACGATAACGTCGAAGTCCCCGAAGAGGACCGAACTGCTCCGAGGCAGGTATAGCCTCATCATCCTGAATGCCTCCTCCCCCATTGACCAAGCGTGGCTCGGCACCGGATACCAGCTGATCCTAGGGTCTTGTACCCAGACGGTGGCTGGGTACCCACCGCGGAGCCAGGCCTTCCCGATGTGGAGAAGGCGCACAACACCGTCGGGGCCGGTTCGAGGCGCGGACTCGGCAGAGACAGAGCAGGACAACAGCACGATTAGCGACACAGCCAGCAAAGCCGCGGATCTTAGCCTCTGGGGGGTCACCGCTAGCAGTTAGCCCTGTAAACCTGATAAAGATTGCGGAGTGCTTCTAGGTCCCCGTAGCCGACTTGGCTGTGCTAGGGCTGCTTGTTCTAGGCCTCTTCTCCGCGGCTCCGGGGCCCAAAGCCCCTGTCGAGAACCCTGATCTCGTATAGGATAGATCTGAACAGCCAGAGGCCAAATGCGCACGCTGCAAATATCGGGGCCACGGAGAGAATCCCTGGCAGGAATCTGGGGCCTAGCGCCGCGAAGAGGAATATGGCGAAGTTGTATAGTCCATGATACACGACGGCCATCGCGTACCTTGAGACCCACCACCCCCCAAGCACCTTCTGGGTGGAGATCCCCGACCCTGAGATGGCGCCGGTTGCCCCGTGGAGAGAAGCAGATCCTAGCGATCTGACGACGACGAGTGTTGCAATCGACAACAGTCCCGCGGCCTCGCCCATGGACAGGCTCGCCCTCTTCCAGGAGACGAAGAAGTACATCACGTTCTCCGTGGCGGCGAATCCGAACCCGGCTGCGGCGCCATATACCAGCCCCTGTTCCACCTCGGTGAAGAACGGCTTGCCCCTGATGGCTAGGACGGGGAGGGCCTTTGTGAACTCCTCGGCCACCGGGGCTATGACGATCAGACCGACGAGCAGCTCGTTTCCAGGCGCCGCCTTCGAGACGGCGGAGTACAGGTCGACCAGAACCTCTCCACCGATCTCTATGACTAATGCCAGGCCGGTGGAGACTGTGGCCCCTGCCGCAAAGACGAGGAAGACTCTCCTAAAGGGCTCCTTGCGGCTCAGTTCAGACCTTCGCACCCAGAGGACGTAGAAAACGCATGGCACAAAGCCCATCGCAACAAGGGCCAGCTCCTCCTTTAGCACGTGGGCCCGCCCTCCCCTTTGGGATAAATATCTTGTGACAGGCAGCGATGGCGGACCGGGCTCGGGGTGACACTTAAGACCGGGTTCCCGTCCCCTCTGGCGGATGCTAGGCGACTTAGAATCCCTTCTCGGACTTCTAGAGGAATCCCTCTTCAAGAGGATCGGCTGGACGTCAACAACCGGAAGGGCACCGGGGGCCGAAGAGGTCGGCTATGACGACTCGTCCTGGGCCGGGTGGAGAAGCCTCCTGGGTAGTGAGTGGGAGGAGGCCTGGTTCAGAACCGCCTTTCGGTGGCCGAAGCTGTTGGACGGTGAGCGGGTATACGTCTCTCCTACGGTTGGCGGAGAGGTGCAGATATTCGTCAACGGTCAGCCCCTAGCCCGCTCTGCGAACGCCGAGGCAGTGGGTCCGGAGCTATCTGCGGGCAGCAGGGTTGTCGTTGCCTTGAGAAGTACAAATGGCTGGCTCAGCTACGAGAACCCACCTCCGGCCATCCTGAAAACCGAGATAAGCGATAGGATTCGCGCGGTATACGAGCAGATCTTCTTCTCGGCAGGGATAGCGAGACAGAGGACGGATAGGCCCGAGATCCGTGACTGCATCAAGAAGTTTCTGGGGGAAATCGACCCTGATTCGCTCTCTGCCTCCCGGCCAAGAGAGTTTCTGAAGTCCGTTGAGAGGGCCCTCGTCCACCTAGAGCCCGTGGCGGATGTCCTGAAGGGCTACAGGGTCTGCGTCGTTCCGCATTCTCACGTCGACCTCGCCTGGGGCTGGACCTTCGAGGAGACGCAGAGGATCATGACCTCCATCTTCGAGAAGGCCACCCAGCTGATGGAGGAGGATTCGGGCTATACCTTCGCCCAGGATCAGCCGCCAACCTTCATGCATCTCGAGGGAAGCGGGCTGATGGAGAAGATCGAGCAGCTCGTGAGAAGCGGCAGGCTCGCCCCCTGCGGCGCGATGTTCTCGGAGCCCGAGGGAAACATGCCAAGCGGCGAGTCCTTTGTCCGACAGATCATGCTCACGAAGAGGTATTTCCAGAATCGGTTTGGCGTCACTCCCGTATCTGGCTGGAACCTAGACTCGTTCAGCGGCCACTGCTGGAGCCTGCCGCAAATCCTGTCCAAATCCGGTATCAAGCATTACACCTTTGCCAACTGGGCCAACCTCATCGAGGATGTGGAGTTCTGGTGGGAGGGCCCAGACGGGTCACGGGTCCTCGCCTACCACCTTCCCTGCCACTACGACAGCGCCCAGATGATGGATCACGACAAGATCCTCAACAACTTCTTTGGCTACCTCTCAAGATCCAAGTTCAATGAGTTTCTCTTCCTCGATGGCGACGATCTGACCCCGCCTGCACGGGAGAGCATTCAGGGTATGAAATGGTTCAAGAGTCTCAGAGTGGCCCCCAGTTTCGAGTTCACAACCCCGAGGACGTTCTTCGACTCCTTGGACAGAAAGGACCTCTCCAGCCTTCCAGTTTTCCGGGGCGAGCTGGTCCAGCACCTAGACCCTGACGGAAAGAACAACGTTGGCTCGTATACGACGCATTGCGATGTGAAGCAGAGAAACAGACTCTGCGAGAGCCTGCTTATCACAGCCGAGAAGCTAGGTTCGATTGCGACTCTTCTCGGAGGCGTCTACCCGCGAGAAAAGATGAGGGATGCCTGGCAGGAGGTGTTGAGGAACCAGATGCACGACATCCTACCCGGCACCGCCATACACGAGGCGTACGAGGAGGCTCACCGCGCCTTCGACGAGGCGGAGGAGGCCGCTAGAGAAGTGATCTCAAGCTCGCTATCCAGGATCGGCTCGAAGATAGACACACGTGGAAGGGGCCTGCCCATCGTTGTCTTTAACCCCCTCTGCTGGAAGAGGGACGACCTCGCCGAGCTGGTTGTCACCGTCGAACAGAGCTACAGCAGGCCGGTGGTGCTTGGCCCTGATGGCGAGGAGGTACTCAGCCAGGTCGTACAAGACACCCATGGGACGTACGACAAGGTGAACAGGACGGTCAGGCTGATATTCCTGGCAAGGGGCGTTCCAGCGCTGGGGTACAAGCTCTACCGCCTTCTATGGCGTCGGGAGCCCGGCGAGGATACAAGGATTGACGTGGATACCGAGCTGAGCAACGAGTATTTGGAGGCGACTGTTGATCCAGAGACGGGGCTTCTGACCTCTCTGAAGAGCAGAGGAAGGGAGTTCTTAGGAGAAGGCAGCGGGCTGCTCGTCGAGGTCTACCGAGACAGGGGGAACCCCTGGCACATAAACCTGGTCGGAGAGTCCACGGAGCTTAGGGATGCAGACTTGGTGCAGGTTGTGGAGAACGGCCCGGTGAGAAAGACAATCCGAGTCCTGAGGAAGATGGGTTCAAGTCGAGTCGAGGAGCTGATCTCCCTGTCTCGTGGCGTGCCGAGACTTCTCTGCCGAGTCTCAGTTGACTGTGGGGAAACAGGTCTTCTCTTCAAGATATCCGTGCCCTTCCCGTCCGAACCCGCAAGGGTAACCTACGAGATACCCTTCGCGGCCATAGAGAGGAAGGAGACGGGCATTGACCGTCCTGCGTTGAGATGGACCGACGTGTCGGGCCAGGGCTGCGGCATCTCCCTTCTGAATGATGGGCGCTACGGCTACGACGTCAGAGACGGGCGGCTAAGGATCACCTTGCTCAGAAATCCAAAGGCGCACCTATCTCGGACGGGAACCGATACTGGTAGACGCGTCACGACCGTTGCCCTGTACCCGCACGAGGGAGACTGGCGGAGCGGAACTGTGTGCCAGGGCCTAGAGCTTAACAACCCCTTGATATGTCGCATAGAGACGGAGCATCCCGGCGAGCTGCCGAGCGAACTGTCATTTCTGGGCGTCTCGGCGGAGGGCGCGATGGTGTCCTGTCTGAAGCCAGCCGAGGAGACCGACGACTTGATTCTAAGGATCTACGACTCGACTGGCAGGGGAGTGCCCGAGGTTGGCTTCAATGGCGCACTGTCTTGGAGGCGAATAGAGGAGGTGGCCATGAGCGAGGACGAGGATTTGGGACGGATAGAACTGCCGTTTTCCCTGTCTCCCTACGAGGTCAAGACGCTGCGCCTCCAGGGGCCAAGCCTGCAGCCTTTGCAGAATCAGTAGGCGGGAAGGCGGGTCAACGGGTTATCTGTGACTCCTTCACAAGCTCGTAGAGACGCCTAGCCCTCGGGTTCTCCTCGAAGTGGCGCCTTATGGGCGATATGAGCTGGTCAAGGGCGTCCGCGACGGCCATCTTGAGGTCAAGTGGGTGGAGCTGCCCCTTCGAGTAGCTATCCTCGAGCTCCTCGTAGCTCCCGTACTCAACCGTTCCCCCATACTTGGAGGGCCTCTCTACCCGCAGGGTTTCGAATTTGCGGAAGATTATGTGCTTGGCGTAGTCCAGGATCGGGTTGTTTGCGACCTCCCTCGGCGGACAGTAGGCCGACTTGATCTTCTTGACCAGCTGGTCCCTTCGGTCGTGTACGTAGATGCAGCTCTCCGGGATCGACTTGCTCATCTTCGAGCTGATCTGGACGTCCAGGCTCCTGTCGCTCTCGAATCCCTCGGGCGCCTTTGCCCCCTGGAGACCCATGAGCATGTGGTGATGCACCGCCACCGGCTTCCAGAGGCCTATCTTCGGCCCGACCTCCCTGGCAAGCATGTTGGCTCTCCGCTGGTCCAAGCCGAGTTGGCAGATGTCGCACTCGAGCTGAAAGATGTCTGAGACCTGCATCGCGGGGTAGAAGAGCTTGGCAACGTCGGTTAGTTCTCCCCTCTTCCGCCCCATTATGGTGAGGCACCTAGTCATCCTTCTCAGAGTGACGTTCTTCGCAATCAGTAGGACTCTGTGCCAGTACTCGTCGTCCATATTCTCGCTCGCCCAGAGAAACTCGACCTTAGATGTGTCGACTCCTGCAGCCTTCCAGACCTCGATGAAGTACTCGCCTACCTTCCTGATTCTCTCCAGATCCCCGCCCATCTTGTTGTTGATCCACGCGAACCAGTCGGCGAGCCAGAGCTTGAAGCGGACTCCCGCCTTCATCATGTCCTCTAGGTTTATCGCCCTGTAGATGGCGAAGTGGATTGGCGCCAGGCCAGATGGTTCAAAACCGTCGTAGGCTATGGGGTGCTCCTTGGTCTCTAGGAGCTCCCGCAGCTCTCTCTCGGTTATGATCTCTTCGCCAACCCGGCGGATGAGCTGGAGCCTGGTTTCTACGTCCATCCCACCAAGGAGCATAGAGAGGATGTGATTAGTGTTTCTATCCCTCCGAGCCTAAGTCGCCCTCGATCCTATGAACTCTGAGATTACGGGACCGGGGCCGTATCCGGTCTGTGTGGTGACTATGTGGAGGAGTCCTCTGTGGCCGAACATGTGCAGCGTCGACAGCCTTACCTCGACGTGGACCTTGTCGCCGGGGCGTAGGTCCTTAAACTTCAGGATGCCTACAGGGGCGTCGGAGATCTGGTTACACTCACCCAGGGCGACGGCCTCCTTGGAGCGGTAGCAGGCCTGCCCGGAGGGGCTGGAATAACGGATCTCGCTTATCACCTTCTCGCGCCTGAAGAAGAAGTCCCGAAGGCCGGCGTAGACGGTGACGTTTCCACTGGGTCTGGGCTCAAAGGCGTAGATCGTGTAGAGGCTGCCCAGCCGCTGCGGACCGGCGAGAGCCTCCATGGCATCGGTGAAGTCGAAGACCAAGAGCCTGCGCCCAGACTTGGGTTCAACCTCGAAAAACCTGTAACCCGAGATGTTTCCGGTAAGCGCGCTGAGACGGTCCAGGAACGCCTTGGCTCCACTGGTCCGCGGGAGATTCTCGATCAGGTCGTGGAGCGTTCGTCCCTCGGTCTCATTCCACGGTCGCATCAACTGGGGATTGGTGAGGTTGACCAGGAAATATGAGCGGACTACTAACTCTGGGACTTCCCTAGTCGCCATCAGGTCGAAGGAGTACGACGGGGTACCCGGCCTTCCGCCCGGTATGTTCTCGGGCATCCTCTTGGCAAGGACGGTAACGGCCTCCTCTTGCTTAACCTGGAATACGATGCCGGTGAGGACCGAAGTTATGACTATGATTATGGCCACGTAGCCTGCGAGCGACCTGTCCACCATCTAGAATCCTCCTGCCTTGGTGATTCCGACCTCTTTATACAGTCTTCTCTTGATCATGAGCGTCCACACCACGAAGCCGCACACAAGCCCAGTGGCAGTGACGACTAGCCACTCAGTTAGGAATATCCAGTAGAGCGCGGTGTCCTTGGCCTCTAGGGCGAGGTCATAGGCCTCCTCCAGGGTCGATATCGCTCTTTCTGCGATCTCCTTGCTTCTCTCTAGGTCGAGGTCGACGAAGTGGCTCCTCGCCTCCCCAACTATCTCCTCGGCCTCGGCCAGTTTCTTGTCGACCTTCGAGGTGTCTGCTCCA
>CAYWSC010000022.1:9161-12348 GCA_964460695.1 Hadarchaeota archaeon (SeqCode) | reverse complement strand
CCAGCCCTATCTGAAGATCGGACGACGTAGAAGTAGGTCTTGCCGTTCTCCACGTTGGTATCGGTGAAGGTTGTCTCCTCGGTGGACGCGTAGGGCCTCCAGAATTGTTGCGCCCCGCTCTGCTCCGACCGGTATATGTTGTAGGTGTATACGCTTTCTCCCTCGGGGGCATCCCAGGATAGAACTAGGTATCCCGTCGGCTGTGTGGTGACGCTCAGCGAGGCCGGCGGTCCGGGGGGGATCGTGTCGTCAGGCGTGGCGTTGACCACCTGCGACGGCGGGCTGGGGTTCTCCTCCTCGTCAAAGGCGACCACGATGTAGAAGTGGTTCTCGTTGGCTGATATGCCCTCATGAACAAACGCGGGGCGGGTTACGAATGCTAGGAGGTACTTGTTTGTCGGTGAGAAGTTGGGCTCTGTCGAGTGGTAGATGTTGTATCCAACGACATCCGGTTCAGGGGAAGGATTCCAAGTCAGGTTGACCGAATTCCCGGCAACCGGCGCGGTGGCGTTCAGGCCCGTCACCGGGCTGGGAGGCGTTGTATCGTTACGGGGAATCGCGTAGGTATCGGAGACCCGGATGGTGGACGGATTCCCAGCTAGGTCGGTGACAATCACTCCGTACCAGTAGCGGGTATGACTGATCAGGTTGCTCTGAGGATCGACAAAATAGGTGATCGAGGGGTCTGTCACATTAGCCACCCCAACCGGATCGTCGAAAGTCGCGCTGGTCGACCTGAAGACCGTGTAGTACCCAAAGTCCTTCCGGCTGTACGCAGTCCAGTTCACCATGATGGATCCGTCGTTGGTGCCGTTCACCTTGCACCAGCGCGGCCGCACGGGCGGGGTGTCGTCTATCGTGATATTCGTTCTGTCTGTGGTGCCCTCCACGCCGTCCCCATCTATATCGCTGGAGAGGATGAGGACTGCTCCATCGTAGGTCCTTATGGTGTCCTCATCATCGTTTGTCTCGGTCGCAGAGGTGTAGAACACGCCCCTGTAGATTCCAGACCCAGGGGGAGTCTCCTGTAGGTCGACATTGATCTCTAGGCCGCCGAGGGTGACCTTGAGCACCGGTGAGTTCGCAAGGCTCGTTCCCTGCGATTGGAAGTAGACGGCAGACCCTGTTCGAAAGTACTTGGTCTCCTCAAGATACAGCGGGCTTTGAAAGGTCTTAAGCTGCCTGTCCGTCCCCGAGAAGGCTATGGGAATGAGCGCAAGGATGATGACCCAGCCAAAGATCAGTCGGCTTCTCGAGGACAAGGCCACAACTCCTCACGATGCCAGCTGGTCCAGGATATCTAGGCCCATGGTCATTGCCCTAAGCTCCTGTACAACCCTGGAGTTCTTCCCGAGGGCCTTCTCCACAGTCGTGATCAGCTCCTCGTCTATCTCTCTGTTCATCCCGTCCAACTGGGGAAGGACATTTGACTCTATTGCACGGTCGAGGAGGTCGAGGAGGTCCGTATTCTCGTTCATCAGCATGCCCATCAGAACGAACCTCATTGTATCTATCATCTGGGCGGTCCCTATTCCCCTGATCTTCCTGATCCCCTTCTCAGGATCCATCACCTGGAAGAGCTTGTCCACCAGCGTTCTGTAAGGCGTGCTGGAGAGTACCCTTTCGACCCTGCCCCTTCCCAGTGATTGCTTCACGTCCTCGAAGGCGACGCCCCTCTCGCCGGTCAGGATTGCCCTCTCCTCGTCCCGCGGCGGTATAGGCATACCTATGAACGCGAACCTGCGCATCAGCGCGTAGGATATGTTGAAGAGGAAGTGCCGGTCGTAGGTGTTGAGGGTTCCTATTATCCTGTAGTCCTCGGGAATCTGGATCGTCCTGGTCCTGTTGTCCAGGGTTGGGATGTTTAATCGCCTGGACTCTATGGCCGTGAACATTCCTCCGAATGCCTTGTCTATGTCGGCCCTGTTGAACTCGTCTATGATTAGCCACTCGCCGTTGAGTGCCGTCTGGGCGACGCACCCCAGCTTTATGCTCATCTTCTTCCCGTCGTACATCAGGCCGCCTATCACGTCGTAGGTCGTCCAGTCGGAGGTGGCGGTCTCGATCCTGTACGGCCTGTCAAAGATTATGGAGGGTATCATCTTCGCCAGCTCGGTCTTGCCGGTCCCCGGGGACCCGATCAAGATCACGTCCTTCCCCATGAGGAGGTTTGTCACGACCTCCATTATCGTCTGATCGTCGATGGCCAACCTGGCCTTTATTCGCTGTATCCTGTCCTCCAGGTCGGGCGGCATCACGAGGGGTCGGCCCCGCCTCCCCGTCCCGGGTTCGGCAGCCTCCTCCTCCGCCTCTTCTTTTTCCTCCTCTCCGCCGTGAAGGGTAGCCGCTAGGCGTTCTGTGTACCTTCCGATGAAGGAGTCAAGGCTCCGGGACACGAACTCTGTCCCCAAGAGTACAAGCCAGGATAGGAGCGAAAGCACTATCGCAGCTCCCAGGAAGACCAGCGATCCGTTCGGAACGGCGTCTCCAACAAGCCTCCCGCCAAAGAGAAGTATCATCGGCCCGAAAACCGCCGCAACTGCCCTCGAGTTGAAGAGGCCAGAAAGGGTGAGAAAGGCGGCAAACGCTATCGCAGTCGAGAGGAAGAACCAGCTTGAGGGATCCGGGATGGGCGAATACATCATCATGTCAGGCTGGGTTAGGAAGGAACCTATGGCAATCGAGCTAATGAGCAGGATGGAGATGTGCTTCAGCTGGAGTCTGCCCTGCGGGCCCTCCCTCCCGGAGACCACGCCTCGAAGCTTGTACTCAGCCAATATCAGCATCGATGCCATCACAGCGACGAATACGACCAGCTCCGACGCTTTCAGTATTCCCGCTAGACGTATCTGTCCCAGGGCCTTGTCAGCTGTGAGGTAGAGGCCGGCGAACCACAGCGGGATGCTAAGGGTCACCACTATGGACGGATCGAAGAGGTAGTAGCACGCGGAAAGCAGGAGGAGAAAGGCGGCGTTGGTGAGGAGGAACCATTCGATATCGGACTGGACGGTCTGGAGGAACGGGGGGATCTCGCCCCAGAGAAAGGCGGAGAGGGAGAGGGACGCTACCAGAAGGGCAATGATGTGGGCTATCGATGCCTTGCTTCTTCGAAGCCTCAGAGCTACGAGGAAGTAGGCCGCCATGACTAGCATGACCCAGCCAAGCTCAGGTACTCTGTAGAGCGCGA
>CAYWSC010000022.1:0-9061 GCA_964460695.1 Hadarchaeota archaeon (SeqCode) | reverse complement strand
CGATGCCAGGACTGATCGTGGGGGATGCCGACACGATCCAGAGAAGCGAGAACGGTATGATCGTCTTGAGAGCGCTGCTCTGCGAGCTAGTCTGGATGCGGTAGAGGAACGCCATCGCGGCCAGGGCAAACACTACTACTAGAACGGCGATCTTGTACACTCCGACAGGAGCTACTCTTGCCGCCAGAGTGGCTAGGGCGCCGGATGACGAGAGAATAGCTCCGAGATCGATCAAGTTGAGCCTTGTTCCCCAAACCACTATCTGTGAGCCGCCAACCGCCAAAACTGCTCGCCTGTCCTAGCAACGCTAGGTATTTCGGTGCTAGTATCCGACGCTGGCCGAGATATGATAAAAATGTCTCCGATTTCCCGTTTTTCCACTGCGCGCGGGTGGAAGCCCAGGCTTCGGAGCCGTTCTATTCCTTCTGCCCCTCGAGATCCAGGATTATTCTATCTACCTTTTCGAGCGCACTCTGCAGGCGCGTCCTCATCCGCTTCAGGGTCTCGAGCCTCTCACCTTCGTCCTTTTCGGCCAGCTTCAGCGTAGGAAGCATTGGGGGCCATGGAATCTCCCAGCTACTCGGCTTCTCCTCGGAGAGATCAGCCAGAAGTCCTCGGACGGCGTCGACGATCTGCCTGTGCCGCTGAGCGGCCATCTCCAGAATCTCCCTGCCTCGGTCTGTGAGTTTGTAGACGTTCCTCCTGCGATCCCCCGTCGTTTGAGTCGTCTTCTCTAGATAGCCCTTCTCCTCCATCTCTCTGAGAATAGGGTAGACCCCCCCAGGGGTCAGCTTCCAGAAGCCAAGCGTCCTGTCCCTCATCTCCTTCATTATGTCATAACCGCTGAGAGGCCTTTCATTCAATAGTGCGAGAATTATCAGCCTCGTGTACCCCTTTCTCATCTCTCCCGCCCACGAGTTGACCAGGTCCCTGCATTCTTCCAACAGATGATCCTCCGTGCCTGCCGGCTACAGTTTACAGGGGCGCCGGAATCATTTATATGTTTCGAAGGTATATATCCGTGCGAAATATATGGCGCCGATGATAGAGGCCGACGGACTCACCAAGAAGTTCGGCGAGCTCGTAGCCGTCAACAACGTCTCGTTCACCGTCGAACGCGGAGAGGTGTTCGGCCTACTGGGCCCGAACGGTGCGGGAAAGACAACGCTAATCAGGATGCTCTCAACCCTCACAGCGCCCACTTCCGGCACGGCGAGGATTGGAGGCTATGACATCATCAGGGACGATGACAAGGTCCGGACCCTGATCGGCCTCGTCTCAGAGAAGATAATAATGTACGACCGGCTCACTGCCCGGGAGAACCTCTGGTTCTTCGGCAAGCTCTATGACATACCAGACGACGTCCTGGAAGAGAGGATCGACGAACTACTTGAGCTCGTAAAGCTATCCGAGTGGAAAGACTCCCTTGTCGGCACCTTCTCCACGGGGATGAGGCAGAGGATGAACGTCATCAGGGCCTTGCTGAACGTGCCCCAGGTCCTCTTCTTGGACGAACCGACCCTGGGCCTCGATCCTCAGTCTACAGTTGAGATAAGGGAGTTCGTCAGGAGGCTGAACCGCGAGAACAAAATGACGATTATCCTGACCACCCACATGATGGTGGAGGCAGAGATGCTGTGCGACCGCGTCGGGATTATCGACTATGGAAAGATCGTGGCTGCGGACACGCCGAGGAGGCTGAAGAAGATGATCTCGGGTGAGCAGTCCAGCGCGGTCGAACTCGAGATAGCAAACCTCTCCCCGATCATCGTTGAGGCGGTACGTTCTTTGAGCTGCGTATCCCACGTGGTTCACGAGGATGACACTCATCTCAAGGTATACTGCGGCGGGGAGGAGGCCTTCGACGAACTGGTCGACGCGGTTAGGAAAAACGGGGGCAGGATACGCTACGCGAGGAACCTGGAGCCCACCTTGGAGGATGTCTTCCTAAAGCTTACCGGCCATGAGGTTCGGGACAGGGCCGAGGAAAAGGTGAAAGCGACGGGCCACAGGTTCTTGCCGAGGTCCCGGATAAGGTGATGTGATGAGGGCTGGGAAAACGCTTTACCACAGCTTTCTCGTCGCTTGGAAAGACCTCAAAGAGCTCTCCAGAAACAGAATGGCCCTTGCGATGCTCATCCTCATGCCACTGTTCATGATGGCCATGGTGGGCTTCGTCTTCCCGTCTGACAACTCGATCAAGGACGTCTATATCGCTGTTGCCAACCAGGATCAGGGCTACACCCCGCCTACTGGCGGGTCCGGCTCTACTCCCTCCTCTCCGCAGCCAGTGAACGAGGGCGACCTGGTCGTAAGATCCCTGACGGCCATCAGCAACAAGACAGGAGCTCTCAACATCGTCTCTGCCGCCGGAGTCGAGGAGATAAGAGAGAGGATCAAGAGAAACGAGATCGACGGCGGAATAGTCATCCCGTCCAACTTCACACGGTCCATATCCACCGGCAAGCAGGGTATAGTCGTGGTAGTGACAGACCAGTCCAACCCTCAACTCTCCCTCGTCCTCCAAGGTGCTCTCGAGAAAATCCTCGACGAGATAGCAACCAGCATAGCGCAGCGGAGAATCGGAATGATGAACCCTTCGCTCCCGCTCAACTCGACTCTGACTCTTGTCAAGCCGTATCGGGTCGAGGCGACCGGGGCGGTTCCAGGAAGATTCAGCTACTTTGACTTCGTGGCTCCGGGGCTGATGGCCATGACTGTGATGATGAGTGTGATGACGGGTCTTCCGGCCGCAATTTCACATGAAAAGGAAGTTGGGACGCTGTACGGGATGATCGTAGCACCGATAAACAGGATGGCGATAATACTTGGCAAGACAGCCGCACAAACCGCGCGCGGACTCCTACAGGGGGCCCTGATATTGGTCCTAGCGATCACCCTCTTCGGGGTGACCATTCACGGCAGCATACTGCTGATCTTCTCCCTCCTGCTTCTCGGCGTGTTCAGCTTTGTCGGACTGGGAATAATGATTACGTCCTTTGCCCGCGACCAGGAAACGGCGACCATGGTGATGATGACCCTGATGTTTCCGATGATGTTTCTCAGCGGCGTGTTCTTCCCCATCAGGCAGATGCCTCAGTTCATGCAGATGCTGTCCAAACTCCTGCCGCTGACCTATGCGGCCCAGGCCCTGAGAAAGGTCATGGTGCTGGGAGCCGGGGTTTCGGCAATTAGCCTCGAGCTGTCAGTGCTGACTGGGTTCGGGGCGGTGATGATAGTTATCGCTGTCCCCGTCTTCAAGAAGGCGATGAGCAGGTAGCCAGGCGGCTATAGCGAGAGCCCTATGAAGATTGGAGCAAACGTCAGGGCGACTATGGACATGAGTTTCATCAGGATGTTGAGCGACGGGCCGCTGGTGTCCTTGAAGGGGTCGCCGACCGTGTCGCCCGTGACCGCTGCCTTGTGAGCATCCGACCCCTTGCCGCCCAGGTTTCCACGCTCAATGTATTTCTTGGCGTTGTCCCAGGCTGCGCCGGAGTTGGCCATCATTAGGGCCAGCAGGAAGCCGGTGGCAGTGGCACCTGCCAGGAGCCCTCCGAGGGCCCTCGGGCCGAGGAAAATGCCTACGACAACCGGAGCGACCACAGCAAGCAAACCCGGAACGATCATCTCCCTCAAGGCGGCGTGGGTAGATATCGCGATGCACCGGTCGTAGTCAGGCGGACTCTCGCCAGACATGATTCCCGGTATGGTCTTGAACTGCCTCCTAACCTCCTCGACCATCTGTCCCGCCGCCTTGCCCACGGCGTTCATCGTGAAGGATGAAAAGGCGAATGGAAGGAGGGCCCCTATGAAGAGTCCAGATATGACCAGCGGCTCTGTGAGGCTTATCGACTGGAGATTGGCCGTCCTGCTGTACGCCGAGAAGAGCGCCAGAGCCGTCAAGGCAGCCGACCCGATGGCAAATCCCTTTCCTATCGCTGCAGTCGTGTTTCCCACCGCGTCAAGCGCCTCGGCCCTTTCACGTGTCTCGCCTCCCAGATCGGCCATCTCGGCTATGCCAGCCGCGTTGTCTGCTACTGGGCCATAGGTGTCCGTTGCAAGGGTTATGCCGAGGGTTGAGAGCATCCCCAGCGCCGCCATGGCGATGCCGTAGAGGCCTGAGAGCTGGTACGAGACGATTATGGCTGAGACGACCGCAAGAATCGGTATCGCGGTCGACCTCATCCCAAGCGCAAGACCCGAGATAATGTTGGTCGCAGCACCGGTCAGGGCGGACTCGGCCACCTGCTGAGCGGGCTTCCTCGACTCGGAGGTGTAATACTCGGTCGTGACCCCGATAACCACGCCTGCCACCAAACCTGACGTAGTGGCTAGCCATACGGACCAGGGACTTGCTGGAAGCATCCATCGAATTAGAAAATAGGATAGGACTACCATGAGGCCCGCCGAGGCGAAGACACCCCTGTTCAGAGCAGCATGGGCATCCTGACCCTTAGCCCTGACAAAGAAGGTGCCGGCTATCGAAACGAGGATTCCAAGCCCAGCGACAGACATGGGAAGCATCACTTCGTTCGAACCAATCGCAGCCGAGAACGCGCCTATAGCCATAGCCGCAATAATCGAGTCGACGTAGCTCTCAAAGAGATCGGCACCCATGCCCGCGACGTCGCCCACGTTGTCACCCACGTTGTCTGCGATGACTGCCGGGTTTCGCGGGTCATCCTCCGGAATCCCCGCCTCCACCTTTCCCACAAGATCGGCGCCCACGTCTGCAGCCTTCGTGTAGATGCCTCCGCCCACTCTTGCAAACAAGGCGATGGACGATGCTCCAAACCCGAATGAGTAGAGGACCGAGGTGTCCTTGAACATGTAGTAAAGCAGCGAGACGCCAATCAGACCTATCCCAACTACGGAGAGGCCCATGACGCTGCCAGAGGAGAACGCAATGCGAAGACCCGAGTCTAGATCCTTCTCACACGCCTCCGCAGTCCTTGAGTTCGCGATAGTCGCTATTCTCATTCCAAGGTTTCCGGTAAGTGCGGAGAAGAAAGACCCAAAGAGGAAGGCCACAGAGGACTTCCAGCTTGCAGCAAATGCGAGGACGGCGGTCACGACAATTATAAAGATGACGAGGACCTTGTACTGCCTGTTCAGATAGGTCAGTGCACCTTTGTGTATCAGGTCACCGATATATTTCGCACGTTCGTTCTTAACCGGCGTCTTCTGAATCCTGTAGCCTTGGTACAATGCAAATGCGACCGCAATGAGAGCAGAAACCCAAGGGATGAGTTGAAAGACAGTCGGCATGCCTTTGGATGAAGGCGCATTCTTTTAACTGTGAACTTTTCTCGGATAGAGGGTGTTGAAGAAAAGAAGGTGTCACGCATACTGGGCGATCTTCCTGAGCTCCTGGATTGGAATGAAGTTTGCAACATCTTTCTTCTCGAGCCAAGCCCTTCGTGCAACTGCAACTCCGAACTGCATGAACCTCATCTGTTCTACGTCGTGACTGTCGGTTCCCAGTGCCAACTTCAAACCCATTTCTTTTGCCATGCGTGACAGCCTATCGTTTAGGTCAAGTCTCTCCGGATATGCATTGATCTCCATCCAAACGTTGTTCGCTGCAGCACAGTCGAAGATGCGTTCCGCGTCAAACGGATACGGTTCTCTTTTTCCAATGATGCGTCCAGTCGGATGACCAAGTATCTTTACAACGCCTGTCGACAACGCGTCGCATATCCTCTTTGTCATAGAGTCGATGTCCAACTTGAATCCCGAATGCACACTGGCTATCACGACGTCGAGTTGTTCTAACACCTCTGTGCTGATGTCGAGTGACCCGTCCTGCTTTATGTCAACCTCGAGTCCTGCAAGCACAAGTGGTGATCCGTTCATCTCCGAGTTAACCTTTCGAATTTCGTCAAGTTGCCGAATGATCTTTTCCTCGTCAAGTCCGTGTGCAATCCTCAAAGTCTTGGAGTGATCGGTGATGCAGACGAAACGGTAACCCATGTCCTTTGCAAACGATGCGACTTCACGTATCGTCTGTCTTCCATCGCTCCAGGATGTGTGTACGTGGAAGTCGCCTGGAACTTCGTCGTAGGCGATTAACGTCGGAAGCTTGTTCTCGATTGCGGCTTCAATCTCTCCAGTGTTCTCACGCAGCTCCGGTTCGATGTACTTCATTCCAAGTGCGGAGTATATCTCCTCCTCCGTTCTGCCCGCGATCTTTCTCCCGCCTTCCTCGAACAGTCCGTACTCGCTCAGCTTCATCCTCTTCTTCTGCGCGATCTCTCTGAGTTTGATGTTGTGATCTTTGGAACCGGTGAAGTATTGCAACGCACTACCATAGCACTCGGGTGGGACGATTCTCATGTCAACTTGAAGCCCCTCTCTCAGCAACACACTCGTCTTTGTGTCGCCCGTTGCAAGGACATCGGCAACCATGGGCATCGAGGTGAAGGTTCTCGTCGCTTCGTCCGGCGAATCCGTTGTGACCAAGATGTCCACGTCGCCAATAGTCTCCCTCATCCTCCTGATGGAACCTGCAATGGTCACTGCCTTGACTCCAGCTGTGTTTCGCAGCACCGCCTCTATCTCTCGAGCGATTGGAAGTGCCTTGCCCAGTGGAATCCTCTCGCCGCCGCGACGGACGAGTGCAATCCCCCTGAGTATGTTCTCCTCCGTCTTCGGGCCCATCCCCTTGAGTCCTCTAATTCTATGCTCGCGGGCTGCGGCCTCAAGATCATCGATCGAGTTGACTCCGAGCTTTTGATACAGAAGCATCGCCGTTTTTGGCCCCACCTCGGGCACACGCAGCAGCTCAGCCACGCCCGGCGGGACCTTCTCCCTCAGCTCGTCCAGGTATCTGATCCTTCCGGTCTGTATGAACTCCTCGATCTTCGATGCTATGCTCTCCCCAACACCGGGTATGGATGTAAGCCTTCCCTCCTCCATCAGCTTGACAAGATCCGCAGAGGTGTTCTCGATTGCCCTCGCGGCTCGGCGGTAGGACCTAGGTCTGAACTTGTCCCCAATGACATCAAGCATGTCAGCGATCTCGTTCAGAATCCTGGCAATCTCCGTCTGAAGCAAGCAACCCACCTTCTGAGGACCCGCTGCCTCTTGTTCCTTCCACTATCAGATAGTCCGGCGTTGGAGCATTTAATCCTTAGGCAATGGCTTACATGTATCACTCCTGTTTGCCAACGGAAGCTTAGAGTCGCGGCGAAGGGATCACCGGAGAACCGCTCCAAAGAGTGTGAGACCTCTGGAAAGACAGCAGGGAGGATCATGCCAACAAACTGTGGCATTCCACAGGCCGCTTTTTTTCGTGGTGTCCTCGCGGCATCCCAAGCACGCCTCGCTATGCGAGGGTGTTGAGAGGAGAAACATTTCGAGGTTTTGCAAAGGACTTGGCGACTGCGTCTCCCAGAGGATAGAAGGGGTCTAATACAAGTATCACCCTTTGCGTCGGGTGGCTTCGTCGGGAGAAATCTTGACCTTGCCAAGGGTGTCTATCTCATAGACCCATCTCTTCTTACAGGATGGACATGTAACCTTGTTTGGCTTTATTCCCCCGGAGCGCCATATGATGTAGTCACTGTATATTCCTAGAATGTGTCTGCAGGAGGGGCACAGGACCGGCACCTCCCATCTTCCCCTGATCTCGTCCGCGATCTTCCTGTGTGTTTGTATCGCCCTAGCAATGTCCTCTCTGTGCAGCCAGAGCCAGTACCTGTTGTACTCTATACCCTTGTGTGCAAAGTAGGCAATTGCGTCGCTCCTCGAGTTCTGGAACCCCAGGTCGACTAAAACGTCGATGATCTGGTTGTCTTGCGCCAGCATTCTCACCGATGTGGTCTCGGTTCCACTCGCCGGCTTGATACCCGTCGCTTCGAAGAACCGTTGTCTCCACTCAGCTGTTTGCTGCCTGACCTGCTCGACCTTCTGGACAAACCTCTTGAGGAGGCTTCTCACCTTGTCCTCGGAGTATCCGCTCTCGGTTAGGACGTTGCCAATTTCTTTTTCCCAGTCGCTCAGCCTCAAGTAAGACTCGCGTCCAGCGAGGTACTGCGAAGCGAAAAGAACACCCATCATTTCGACGTACTCTTCGCCTTCCATGGTGACCGGCAAGTGATCCCCTGTGATACAAGTATCATCGATTCGATTAAATATCTTTGTCGACATAGGCGGCGCTGCTTGTCCGTTTCGCGAGCTTGATGCAACGAGCAGGCGAATACGACGCACTCAAGTTGAAGAACTTTCGGCATCGCAACGTGAGCTGGCGTTTATTCTTTGCCTCGAGGTGCTGAAGGCGAAAGACATCTGCAGTGAAGGTTGATCCTCTGTCGCCAAAGAAGCATCTGCATCTACGCTGGGACAAGAGTCACTGCGCTTTCACCGCGAATAGCAGCGGGACAAACTTCAAAGCGGTTCTTGCTCGTCGAGTAACTCGAAGAGTGAGATCCCTTGGGTGAATTGATCTTCGCCTCGCACGGTGGAAGTTGAAGCCATGCCATCGACCTTGAGGAGGGAATGCATCGTTGTTACCTATCCTTCTCCCCACTGTAGCTATCCCCCGGCGGGAAGTATCGTTCGTCCTCCTGCCGCAACCATTCTGTCGGGGCAAAGAGACAACTCCGGTGTCTCGAGAATACGGCTAAACCGCTGGGAAAGGCGTGGGCCGAGAGGGGGAAACATCTGGACCCAGACATTCTCGATTCGCTTTCAGCGCGTGTAATGATATCAAGGCGAATCAGATGCGCCCGGAGAATAGAGGTCGGCGTGTCAGGCTGGTTACGATGACAAAACATATCGGATTTCTGCCATCGGCGAACAGATCTACCTCGCGGAGATCTGGTGAGAGCTCTACAACAGTGGTCGATGCGTTGCACGGGCGTCAAGCAAAGGACCCGCACGGCTTGATCGATGTTGCTTGCAGAGAGTCGAAGAGTTGGTGGCGCAGATAGCACATCGAGTGGAAGTGCCTACAGCGGCAGTAGAAGCGGTAGGTTCTGTTTGTAGGCGAGTCTCAAGCATGTTTCTATCATTCCCCCGTAGCGGATTACCCTTCGGGGACTTCGCACCTACCCTT
>CAYWSC010000021.1:0-12492 GCA_964460695.1 Hadarchaeota archaeon (SeqCode) | reverse complement strand
GTGTACACCTTTGATCAGCTGCCTATCTAGCCGTGGCGGTGTGAGGCCGTGGATCACCCGGCCGGGATCGGCGCGGAGGAAGAATATTTATTAGGATGAGGAGAGAATCCGGGTAGCCTCACAGGTGAATACCCTATTGACGGGATCCCCAGAAGTCCGCGTCACGAAGATGGTTCTCGACGTGCTTAAGCCCCATCAGCCATCGATTCTCGAGCTCAGCAAGCTCCTGGGCGAACTCGATGGCGTGAGCTCGGTGAATACGGTCCTCAGGGAGGTCGACGCAGATACGGAAACAGTCGTTCTCTCCATTGAGGGTCCTCGCCTAGACTACGATTCAGTCCTCGACGTAATTGAGCAGTGTAGTGCCAGCGTTCATAGCGTCGATGAGGTATCCGTCGAGAAGGTGGATACGGACGACTAGGGTCTGCGGAGATGTGCCCGCGACCGGGTGCGGAGTGAACAACTAGATGAACTTGTTGGAGCCAATCGCCGAGAGGCTGCGGCGGTTTAGGAACTACGTGCGCATAACAGAGGCCGACGAGATAGCTCGAAGGTACTTCGTCATGAATGCCTTCGACGGATCCCTAACTATGCTGGGGGTGATCCTTGGAACCTTCCTCGCCCGTGTCCACGATCCGCGCGTTGTGATAGGGGCTGGCATAGGCGCGTCCCTAGCGATGGGCATGTCCGGCTTCTTTGGAACCTATATGACCGAGAGGGCTGAGAGAACGAGGAAGCTGAAGAAGCTTGAGAGGGCAATGGTTACCAATCTTAACGAGACGGTGTGGGACAACGCCTCGAGCTTCGTGTCCTTCTGGGCGGCCTTGGTGGACGGGGTGTCCCCAGCGGCCGCTGCAATAGTCGCTATAATACCCTTCTTGCTCGCCCAGCTAGGCTGGGTAAACTTCAACTCGGCAGTTGCACTCTCCGTCGGATTGATACTGGCAACGCTATTCTTCCTAGGGGCCTACCTTGGCAGAGTGTCTGAGGAAAATGCCCCCCTCAGCGGGGTGCGGATGTTGCTGGTCGGCCTGGTTACCGGCCTGTTCATCTGGCTAATCTCCTCTGGGGGTACTCACGGATCCGCCTTGATCCTGGTGGCCCTTGGCTAAAGCCTCACGGGCCTCTCTTCCCTTGCAGAAAGCTCAATGGCCTCGAGGACGAGATGGTCACGGAGCCCCTCCTCGCCCGTAGGCCGGGGTGTTCTACCCGCCGCCACGCAATCCACGAAGTGGTGGAGCTCCGAGAGGTACTGGTCTCTGAAGGAGATCTGAGGCCTCACGTAGGCCGATGCCTTGTTCGAATACATGGTGACCCTCGAAGGACACTTGAAGTATGGGAATGGTATGGTGGCCTGGGCCGATCCCTCGGTTCCATGAATCAGGACGCCCTCGTGCCAGTCCCAGATCACAGTGGCTCCAAGCTGGAAGCATCCCGAGGCGCCTCCCTCATACTCTATGATTGACGTGGAGAGGAATGCGTTTGGCGAGATCTTGCGGTAGGTCGAGACGACCCTCTTTATCTCGCCCCCCATCCACTGAAGTAGGTCAATGTGGTGAATTCCATGGGTGAGGAGGAGGGCTTTGTGCTCTCCCCATCTCGCAGCTCCTACACTCTCACGTCTCCTTGGCCTGAGGAACTCGGGGTTGAATCCTCTCACATACTCCATGTGGTGGATGGTGTCGAAATACCACGAGTCTATCGCGAACACGTCGCCGAGTTCGCCCCTTTCTAATCGTTGTTTAAGCCAGATGAGGCCGGGATCAAATCGCTTCATGAAGGCAACCATTAAGCTGACTCCTGCTCGTCTGCACTGCTCGACCATCGTTTCGCACTCTTGCGGGTTCATCGCCAAAGGCTTCTCGACTAGGACGTGCTTCCCGCTGCGGCCTTGACGGTTTCTTGGGCGTGGGAGTCGGGTGGTGTGAGTATCAAGACCGCGTCAAGTTCCTCCTCTTCATACATGGTCTCGGAGTCAGAGTAGAAGCGCGCAATCCCATACCTCTGCGCTACCGCCTCGGCCAAGTCTGCGTATCGGTCACAGACAGCTACGAGCTCTGCCTCGTCAAGCCTCAGGATAGACGGGATGTGCACCAGCTGGGCGATGCCGCCGCATCCGACAACTGCAAGTTTCACGATCGTCTGGACAACCTCCTATCCAAAAAAGCTCTCTTGGTAGAACCGTCCTACGCTACCTGTTTGAGCTGCATCCGGTATAGCTCCACTATCTCCCTAACGGTGGTGGCGTCCTCGGGGGATCTGTCTTCTCGGAGGCGGACGAGCCTCGGGAACCTAATCGCAAGCCCGCTGCCCTTCCTAATGACGTTGTAGGCGCAGGTGTGGACGGGGGAGAGGGTGATCTCGTCTCCTATGACCTCCATGACGACCTGGGGCGCGAACCAAACGTCCGGCTCTAAGAGGGCGTTTACCCGAGGATGCTTCTCCTGCACAGAGAACGGCTCCAGTCTTCTCGGTAGATTTGCAAGGTCCTCGTCGGTGAACCCGCTGCCGAGCTTGCAGACCGTGTCGAAGCTATCCTCTTCTTCGTTATAGGCGGCCATGAGAAGCGCTCCGTAGGTGCCAGCCCTTCGTCCTCGGCCAGCGAAGGCTCCGACTACGACGAGGTCGACGGTATCGGCCATTTCAGATCGATAGGACCTCTTCCACTTGATCCACATCCATCCTCGCTTGCCGGCTTCGTAGAAGCTGTTCTCCGCGACGGACTTGCATACAAGGCCTTCAGTTCCGTCGTTGATAGCCTTCTGGAAGAAGGTCTCGATCTCGGAGGGGTCGTCAGATATTATTCGGGTTGCAAGCCTCACGTTCTCGCTTGGCTGGATCACCTCCTCAAGTCGAGACGTCCGCTCCAGGTAGCTCCTCATCGTGAGGTCCTCCCCGTCCACATAGAGCAGGTCGAAAAGGAACAGGACGACGGGAACCTCCTCCGTCATTCGTTGGATGTCGTACTTCCTGCCTCTTCGCTGGGATACAACTTGGAAGGGAAGAAGGTCCCCCGTGTTTGGGTCGACCGGCACGCACTCGCCGTCCAGGACAGCGGTACGCGCTTTGACGGATTGCCTCAGGCCTTTTACCAAGTCGGGGAACTGGCTGGTTATGTTCTCTTGTCTCCTTGAGAAGAGGACTATTTTCTCCGGCGAGACGTGGGCTTGAATTCTTATCCCATCGTACTTGTACTCGGCGGCGCACTTTCCCCCCAGCTTGCCTAGGATCTCCTCGAGGGTCTTCAGCCTCTCCGCCATCTGTGGCTTTATCGGCCTGCCAACGGTAACGGTCGCCTTCTCTGCGGCTTCAAGCCCCCCATAGGCGACCAGCTTGGCAACATAGCCGATGTCGGACGAGAGGTTGTACGCTCTCTCAATTATCGGCCTCGACTGCTTGCCGCCACCGTAGAGGATGGCGAGGGCATCCAGAAGCGTCATGTCAGCTATGCCGAGCCTGAGCCTGCCCATAACCGTCCGCAGTATGTACTTGGCTTCACGGGGCGTCGCGTCGTTTAGAAGTCCCGCGAGCAGCCGTATCTTTCCCTCCTGGGTTCCCTTGCCGGAGAGGCGGGCGATCTTGTCAAGCGTGCCATACACTCGCTCGACGGTAAGCCTCTCATTGGTAAGTGTGCGTTGGGACTTCTCCGCGAGTATCTTCTCTATTGTCCGTCCGAGGTCTCCTACCTCCTTGAAATCTCTCACGACGTCTTCTTCGTTCCAGCCGGAGGCAATGGATATTGCCCTTATGGCGAGCTTCTCGGCTATTCCAAGTTCAATTCCAAGGTAGGGAGGATGTAGCTCTCCTAGACACAGGAAACAGACCTTGTCTATCTCCTCTTTCGGCGTTTTCCGGAGAAGGTCGACGAGGAGGTCTGTCATTTCGAGTCTCTTGGTCGTCCGTTCTATCCGTTCGAACGCCTGGGCTAAGAGATCATACAACATATTAGGTTCCACATTAACGATGGAGGGACGCCTATTAGGCTTTTTCCCTCGTCCGTTCCTGAGCGGGCCCCGGCTTCAGCTGATGCCAGATGTGGATCCTCAGTCTTCTCTTAGAGCGGATTGCCCGTACGAACCGCCTGGCGCCTCTGGTCGACCCCTTAGGGGCGAAGAGTATTGCCTCCCTGACCCCGGATCGAATCATTTCACGCATTGTGTCCTGACATGCCAACACTCCGGCGGTCTCCGTGCATACCCTTACGAGAATCCTCTTTCCGTCTGGTGTCTCCGCGAGGGAACTCGTCTCAGACGGACCGATTGAGGAATACCCGTTCTTGCGTAGGAATTTCCAGATATCCCTTGCGAAATCTTCCGGTCCGTGGGGCCGCGATCTCTTAGGTGGACGCCTCGCTCTGGGCTGCTCCCAGTGAAATCCCACTGGCGTTCTAGGAAGTTCGAGAAGTGGGGGAACACCTGACCGAGTCTCGCCGAGGGAGAAATAGGCCAGCGGAACCAAGATTGCCCACACCACGAATATGAATGTTGCCGACTGACGGAGCGAGGGTGGAAGCAAGACGACGAGCCAGAGAAGAAAGAGCAGAGAAACTAGCACTGCCACCGCGCGAATATTCGTTCGCAGGTCTTGAACAACTCGGAGGTGCTTGGGTGCCTTGATAGCTATCACCTAGAGCTTCTCTTTCTTCGTCCTTGCTCGTTCCTCGGCTTTTCTTCTTCCTTTTCCGCTTTCTCCTCCACATCGGTGGCTATTTCCGCCGTGAGTCCCATCTCCTTCATAACGTTTTCTATCCGAGACGACAAAGCCTTGATCATTGGAGGAGAGGCCGGGTTTCCCTCCATGTCGGTGATCCCTTCGATTAGTATGATCTTTCTAGCCGGCTTTTTTTCCTTGTTCTCCATTCTACCACCAGCAATCAATTCAGCGGACAAGAAAAACCTATCGTTAAAGCCGTTGAAACTGCCGCCTGCTCTGGGGCCAAGAGTCGCCACGACTCTGGATGAAGCTAGTTGCGCCTTCTTAACCGCGTCGCGAGGGACTGTTCCTTTCACCAATTCGGCTAGTAGCACTCCTGCAAACGCGTCTCCCGCGCCCGTTGTGTCGACTGCCCTTACCTTTGGAGCTGGGCAGGATATGAAACTTCCTTTGAGGCGGGCTAGTATTCCCTTTGGTCCCATCGTTACAACGACGTCTGGACAGATCTCTACAAGCCGGCGAAGGGCATCTGGGGGATCGGTGCAGCTGGTTACCTCCGAGGCCTCTCGGTCGTTGAGAATTAGCAAGTCGGATCGCGCTGCTAGGGCAAGAAACTCTTCCCTGTGGTCTCTTATGATGTTGAAGGCGCCTCCCCCCAGTGCAACCGGTGTCCCTACCCCCCTCGACCGAGAGACAATCGATGACAGCGCCTTGGAGGATGCCGGATCTTCCAGGGAAAATGCGGAGGCATAGAGCATCGCGGAGGATGAGACCTCCGCGGTTTCAAGGTCCCTCGATCTGTATGCCGTGTTGGCCCCCCTCATTGTGTACATGGTTCTCTCGCCGTCGGGATGGACGAAGTTTACGCAAATCCCTGTGGGGAGAGACACCCTTCTTGTGAGGGGAGTCACGCCGCTGAGCACGAGATTCCGCTGGTAGAGATCCCCGAAGAGGTCTTCTCCGATGCAGCCGGAGAAGGCTGCGCCTACTCCTGCCGAGACCACCGCGACGGCGACATTCCCGAGGCCGCCAGGCCCGACGACGATGGACGACTCGTATGAACCTCCGCTTGCCGAGGGCCTCGCCTTTACCGTAACATCTACCATTGCGTCTCCGACCACGAGTACGCGTCGGGGCCTATCTTCACCGATGGGCTCTGTTTCAAACCTGCTTTCTGTCATCTAGCCGCAACGCCCCGGCGGAGTGTTCTAGCTAGCCTCTTTCCCGTTCAGTGCCTTGGCGTCGACTGCTGCTCCCAAGGCCGTGCAGTAGTCGGGATTCTCAGGCACCACCATTTGAACTCCGTAGAGCCTTCCGACGGAGAGGATGATCTTGGTTATCTCGGGGTTCGCCGCGACCTTCCCGACGAGGACAACGTCATCTTCCAGACCATTCGCTTTCGCTGCTAATGAGGCTATGGTCCCAATCGTCTGCCCGACGAGATTGACTATTCCAAGGGCGAGGTCTTCCTGGGTGGCATCATCACTGATACGGCCGAAGTTTGATGCAGTCGCATCTGCTGGCAAAAATCCAACCGAGCCCCCCGTTATGTCCCTCACGGATAGGTCGACTCTCCTCAGGTTTCCCTTCCTAGCGAGCTTCCACAAGCTCTCCGGCTCGTACTTGTTGAGGAGGCATCTGGAGAGTCCGACGAGGGTACCGCCTCCAACCGCGGTTCCTGCGACATGCCGGATGCTCTTGCCTCCATCTCTTACTGCAAGGATCGCTGTTCCAGTCCCCATGCTTACTACAAGTGCTTGTTCTTTCTGGGTTAGTTCGAGTCCTCCTAGACCGATGGCCCTCATCTCATCCACCTTGCGTACCGGCAGGTTTAGCAAGGTCTGGGGCATCGCCCGAGACGAACCTCCGGTGAGGGCGACGCAGCGGATTTCGTCCAGGCTTTTCTGCATGTCCATAAACAGCTTTGCAAGGGCCCCAGCTGCGGCCGCATAGGGTTCTGTGGTGACGACTGAGGCCTTTCCAACGATCCGCCCTCGGTAGGCCACCGCCTTGGTGGTGCTTCCACCCACATCTATTCCAACTATCAACTCCTCACCAACCCGCTAGGGTGCAAGAAAGGGAAGGATCTTTTGCAGTGCCAGCAGGAAGCCAACTATTCCCTCTCCGCCCATCATACTCGCGGCTATTAGATCTCCTCTCTGTGGGTCGGCTCCTCTTCTATCGGCAAAGAGACGGATCACGCCGCCAATGAAGATGGGAAGTGATATCTGCATGGGGAGAAACACTCCGATGCCGAAGGAGAAGGCCGAGATCGTCACCTTTCTCCCAAGCAACACCAGAAGGCTGCCGATGGCCTGGAGGATGAAGCCTACGGCGAATCCTCCCCAGAACGCGCCTGGATTGGGCAGGCCACGCTCCCCAAGCATAGATGTGACGAAGAGGTTTACGATCGTAGACTGAGGCGCGGGCAGAGAACCAGAAGGGTTTCCTATCCCTACAGGAGAGTTCGGCCAGACGCCGTAGGCCTCGAAGAGCACGGAGAGTCCGACACCCGCTACAAGGGAGGCGGCGAGGACGGACAGGATCTGCATCTTGGTGATCTGAACCGGATTCGTACCGAGCATCTTGGCCGCCTTGTAGTCATGCATGATGTCGCCAGCAACCCCAGCCCCGATGGTGACTATGCAGATTACGTAGAACGCCTCGTCGAGAGGGAGGGTTATCAGGGCGGTGGCAAAGAGGAATACTAGTATCCCGAAGATCTCCATCGGGTCGATGTTTGTTTCTCCAGTCGTCTTTGCCGCTAGAGGAGTCATTACCAGAACACCCAGCAGGGCAAAGGCCGAGGAGTAGAGTCCTAGCACTCCGCTCAGGAAGAGGACACATATGCCTGCCAATAGAGTGGCGAGAACGATCAGTACGGATCTAGTCCCGACGTTTCTCCTAAGCCCTGATAGGAGGTATCGCACCTTGGGGCCGAGGCCGATCAACAGAAAGGCCACCCCACTGCCGATTACAATCCCTGTGCCAACGCTGATCCGGAAGATGTGAGCTGCTGAGACTGGGTCCTGCTTTCCTCCGGCAGCAAATCCAGGGATGAGAAGCGGCATGAGAAAGAGCCAGGCGAAGACAGATCCTAGGAACCACGTCGTTGAGTAGTAGGGCCCGAGAAGATATCCGCCCGCAACTGACAGCAGCGAGAACTTCACCGATACAAAGATGTTGTGCGGCTCGAGAAACTTGAGCCTAACCGGATTCAGGCTCTGGGGCAGGAGTCTGTCGCGGATTAGGGTGAAGAGTCCGGTCACAATACCCACCTTTAGCACGAGCTTGGCCTTTTCACCTCCCTCATCCCCCGCCTTCAGGACATCTCCCGCAGCCTTTCCAGCCGGAAAAGGCAGATCCTCGGTATCGACGAATTCTCTCCTAAGGAAATTCGAGATCACAACGCCTAGGAGACCCCCCGTTGCAGCCATCAACCCGACCTTCCAGATCTGTATGTGGAGCGAGGAATACTCTGGAACGTACCAAATTCCAGGCAGGACGAATGCCACGCCTGCCCCTATCAGGATGCCTACGCTTCCGGCTGCCTGGGTGACTACAATTTCGTCCATCGAAGGGGCTCGTGATCGGAAGAGGCGGGCCACGGCGTTTAGAATAGCCATGACTATTATGGCGACGAGAACGGTCGACCACGGCATCATGCCTAGGCTGATGGCTATGTACTGCCCTATTACGCAGAGTACCATAGACATGGACATGGCCACGAGGGCGCCCCTCACTGTGAAGGCTTCTGGCCCGCCGAGCTTCATCGTTCATTCGAACATAGGCCCGTTTTTTTGTTTTATGAGCGAAAAATTCATATCCGTTCGAATCCCACCAGCACCGTGGAAGTTAGAAACCTTCAGAGGACTTCCGGTGGAAGCTATCTCCTCTCGATACCAAAGGAGTGGGTCGAAGAGATAGGACTGGGGAAAGGTAGCGAAGTCGGTCTCATAAGACTCGGGCCGGAGACCATAATGGTCAACCTCCGACCCATAAAGGAGTCAAAGCCAAGGTCGATCGAGCTTGAAATGGGAGAGAACATTGGCAGACGCCTGACGGCTGCATATCTGTCGGGATATGACCGCGTGCTCATAAGATCCTCGGAGATGATTACAGCCGAGCAGAAAGACTCGATTCGAGCGGCCTCAGAACGACTGACAGGCATGGAAATAATCAACGAGACGTCAGACAGAATTCTCCTGGTGAACATGGTCGTCCCCGTCGACCTCTCCATCCAGGACGTGATCAGAAGGATGAGCCAGGTGGGATGCTCCATGCTGCAGGATTCAGCCCTCGCAGTTGAGAACGGGGACCCGAAGCTTGCACAGAACGTTGTCGACCGAGACGATGCCCTGGACAGGCTCTACTTTCTAGTTATCCGGTTGCTTAGAAGGACGGTTGACGATTTGACCGTGGCGGAGCGGATGGGGGTGACGCCCGCTCAGTGCCTGGATCTCCGGATGGCGGCCAGTATGATGGAGAAGATTGGGGACGAATCGGTCGAGGCATGCGAGGTTTTCCTCTCGGCTGGAGGAGGACGGATGGAGCTAGAGGGCTTGCTCGACCTCGCTTCAGAGATGTGCCAGCTGTACAGGCAGGCGACGACGGCCCTGTTGAAGGGGGATTTCAGCATGTCGAACATGGTAACGAGGAGCCACCCTGAGATTCGCCAGGCGATTTCGCAGATGACAGGCTCCAGGCCAGCCGACGAGGTGACCAGGCTTGTTGTGGGGTGTTTCGAGTCGATAGCCGACCACATATTCGACATAGCCGATGTGGTGGCAGAGAGGTAGAGTCTTCGAGGTATCACTCAGTCAGCTGGCGTACAGCACTTAGAATCGAGGGCGCTGTCTTTGGGCCGAGAGACATCGACTCCTCATACCTCGACGGATCGAAGTCCTCCTCTGGGATTATGTAGCCGAGCTCGTCGTTGCCCAAGCCTATCAGAGCCTTGAACGCACCTCCCATTAGGGCTTTGATCTGCAGTCCGAGCTTGGGCAGGGCTTCTCCTGGAACAGTGACCATCCAGAGATCGCCGAGTCTGATCATGTGAATTTCGGTTCTAACAACGCCATTTCGAAACTCTCTCTTGAGGGTCTTGAGCTGGGCAAGGGACAGGAAGCGCTGGTTTGTAACGGGGATCTCGGCTTCAACCATTCGATGATCGATGTGGCTCGGGGCCAGCTGCGTGGCGCTACGGAGGGCGGCAATGGTTGCTGAGCCGGTCGCCGATCCTATTCTCTCAGCCTCTTCGAAGGTGTGAGCCGTGACGTCGGGCGTGACCATCCCTCCCAGCGCGGCGTTCTGGAATACGCAGGTACCGCCAATCGCTCTCTCTACGCTTCGGTAGAGATAGCCCGGCCAGTCGGATGATATTAGGACGTTCTCCGATCCGAGAGATTCAGGATGGTTTGCAAAATTCACCAGCGTTGCGATCGTTTCCCCATTCTCCGCTGACGCTCTCAGCGAGACAAGCGTTGGGTCGAGGACATCCGGATCCCTCGCGTTGCGTGATACACCGGTAGCGGAGGTAGATCCTACCTCTAGGTGTGCGGTGACAGAGGATTCCCGGGCCTCCCATATGCATGAGACCGCTCCTTCTACTAGTTGGTCAAGATAGTCTGGGTCTATGCCGGATTGGCCGATGCTCGGCCCCCACAGACCCAGCGTGTCTGGCCCCTCATGATTGTGCGTGCAGGAGACGATGATGTCTCGTGGACGCAGGTCATTGCCCGCAGCTCGGTTTCGGATCACGTCCACGTCGTCGAGAAAGAGGCCTATTAGGTCTAGGGACAGGAAGGCTACGGTCTCTTCGCCGATCCGGAGGAATAGGCATCTTGCCCATATCGGATCGTGAATCCCCCTGCTAAGCCTATTCTGCCCGTAGCCCGCGATGAAGACCTGACGCTTCGGGGTAATATCTACGGCTGCAGCCCCCGCCTCTATTTCCAGCCTGGCGCCGCGTTCCAGAACATCGGTGGTCTGCAATAGGGACATGTCGTTCAAGGTGCTTCCAGAGGTTAAATCTATTGTGAGTGTTAGGTCTCAGTACAGGATGAGAGGCCAAGAGATATAACCTTAAGAGCTTCCCCAGGAACGGTTGAGTTGAGGGCATGGCAGCTGGTTCGACCAAAGGAATTTAGGGCCTTGGAGATGCCGAGACCTCACGCGGAAGAGGGCCAGGTGGAAGTCGAGCTCCTCAGAGTCACCGTCTGCGGAAGCGATCTCCACATATACCGCGGGAGGAGACCCCATCCTCCCTTCCCCTTGCCGCCTGGCAGGCCTGCCCACGAGTGTTTAGGAAAAGCCCTTGCCGACGACCCGCAGGGCAGATTCGACGAGGGTGATGTTCTCCTCGTTCGTCCTCCCGAGAGCGACGGCCTTAGAGAGATGCTGGCGGTTCCGAGCGAGAATGTCTACCCCGTGAAGCCGTACGGACTAGAGAAAGATCCCGATAGGGCGGTGCTTGGATCACTGGTTGCCCCTGTCCTCAAGTGCGCAAGGCTCCTGGGCAACGTCGTGGGGAAGAGCGTGTTCGTAATAGGCCAAGGCCCAGCAGGCCTGATTCACACGGAGATCGTCCGCAGAATGGGGGCTGGTTTCATAGCCACGGCCGATCTGCTTCGGTACAGGCTGGAAGAATCGAGGAGGAGAGGAGCAGACGCAACAGTCGACGCCTCGAGCGAGGATTTGGTAAGAGCGGCGGAGAAGCTCACAGACGGAAAGCTATTCGACATCGTGATAGAGGCAGTCGGGTCTGCCGAGACGATAGCGCTCGCCCCAATGCTCGCAAGACCTGAAGGAAGCGTTGTCTTCTATGGCCTGCCAGGCGAGGACGCGTTCCTCAGGCCCTACATGTATTTCTCGAAGCGGCTAGTGATGAGATCGAGCGAGTTTCCCCAGAGAGAGGACTTCGAGCTGGCCCTCAAGATGATTGGCGAGCGGATGATCGACGTCGGCTCGATGGTGACTCATATCCTTGAATTCGATGAGGTTCCGCGGGCGTATCGGCTGGCCGACGAAAAGGAGGAGAATGTGATTCGCGTCGTCGTGAGGGCAGCCTAGAATATCTGGCTTGTAGCTAGTCGTGAGATATGGACCAAAATAGTCAACCAGATTAAAGAGACGCAGGTCTATTTCGAAGCTGTTGCGAGCAGCCTCAAAGCGGTTGCGATCACGTGGCGCGCGCGATTGGCCTGTCGCGTAATATTTATAAGACTAATTGCAGGTTTTGCGGATTAGAGGTCATTTTGTTGTTGAGGCGCGACTTCTCCTCACAGGACAAGCGTCTTGCGGAGCTGCTCGTAACCGGTAGGGAACTGAAGCGGATAGCCAAGGAGATGTCGGTGCCAGCGAGCAAGATATACTACAGGATAAACCGACTCAAGAAACTCGGAGTAATCGCATCCAAAGGATACACCATAGATTTTGAGAACCTGGGATACAATATTGCAGCGCTGATTGTGGCGCGGACGAAGGGACCCAATCCGACATCGATCATAAACAGGCAGTCGCCAGTTGACACGATTCTAGACCAGAAAGTGCCGGGGATGATCGTTAGATTCGTCGGCTCATCAGAGAACGGAACCGTCATCTTCATTCTAGCGTACTTCGAGAGGATTCAGGTGATTGACGACTTCACGATGCATCTGCGGGAAGTACTTGAGATAGAGAGCCTCGAGAAGTATCTGATCTCGTCGTGCTTTCCGTGAGCAGTCGCTTTTTGCTTGCTCTTGTTTTTCTAGGCCGTCCGCTTCCTGCTAGGCGTATCTTTCTACGTCACTCTAGCTTCTGGGCGGCGGCATGCGGGGAACATTCCCCTGCCGCAACAAT
>CAYWSC010000020.1:0-12671 GCA_964460695.1 Hadarchaeota archaeon (SeqCode) | reverse complement strand
GTCGCTGATGTGAACGGGGACGGGGAGTACGAGGTTATTGTTTGGAGCGACGCCTCAAGTACTAGGAGCGGAACCGTCTACTGCCTAAGCTTCTACGGCCGTCTGCTCTGGATGTGGAGCCTCCCGGAACTTGGGCACATAAGACTTTGCCAGGCCATGGGCGACGTTGATGGCGACGGAAGGTTGGAACTGGTGGTGAACACAGGTGCGGGTGGTTACGCCCTAGACATCGCAGGCCCAGAGCCCAAGGTTAAGTGGCACATTGATTTCGACGAGCTCTCTTTGAGCATGCCAGAACTGCCCGGGGCTGTGAACAATGCCTTTTCGTCCTATCAGCTCATTGCCGATGTCGACGGTGATGGCAAGCAGGAGGTGTTGTGGCTTTCTCCGTTTCCAATTGTTGTGGATGGCCGGACGGGTAGTGTTGAGGCCTACTATCTCAACGACCACATTGCGGTTCACAGACGGGCTGACAATGGCGGCTGGTGGGGTGATGTTGATGCCGACGGCGTGTCAGAGTGGATTGCGGATCTGAATGGGAATATGCACTCCGAGTCGGCGCTGTACTGCTTGACACTAGATGGAAAGTTTCCTGCAGAGGCCTGGTGGCCTGAGTACTATCATTCGGCTCTCCCCGCCGAGTACCAGCAGGCCTGCAGCTGGCTGAGGTTGAAGGCGGCGTATTCAAATTCTGTCTGGTTCCCGATACCCGAGTACGGCTCGGGCGCCGGGGGTAGGCGACATGCCTCATTTTCATTCCTGATGCTCGTCCTCTTCTTGTCCATCGACCGGAGATTCGAAGGCTGGAGGAAGGCGCTGCGGACGGCCTGTGATTGTAGAGATACCGGAGTAACACCGTTCAGGGATTCGAAAAACATTTAATAGAGCTCTGAAGGACCTCGCCGCAACGATCGCGACCAGCGATGTGTGTTCTATCCGAGTCGCGTGCTTTCTAACGCTCTTTGCGGTGAGAAAATGGCGTCCAACGTTTCCAAAGAGGAGAAGTTCGTTCTCTGGTTCGATGAACTGGGACGGGAAGAAGTGCCCCTTGTCGGGGGGAAGTCTGCCTCCCTCGGGGAGATGACATCCAAGACCAAGGTTCCGGTGCCGTACGGCTTCGCAACGACGGCCACGGCATACCGATACTTCGTGGAGAAGGCGGGCCTCAAGGAGAGGATCGCCAAGGTCCTCGAGGAGCTCACCGACCCCGAGGACACGCCAACCCTGCAGAAGGTTGGTGCCGAGATAAGGCAAATGATAATGGATGCGCCGATGCCGAAGGAGCTGGCGGACGAGATCGTCTCGGCCTACCAGAAGCTCACCGAGATGTACCAGAAGGAGACAAAGGACGACGAGCTTCCCTACGTGGCGGTCAGGTCCAGCGCCACGGCTGAGGACCTGCCTGACGCAAGCTTCGCCGGCCAGCAGGAGACCTACCTCAACGTGCAGGGCGCAGATCAGGTAGTCGAGAAGGTCAAGGAGTGCTACGCCTCCCTCTTTACCAACAGGGCGATCTACTACCGCGTCCAGAAGGGGTTCGACCACATGGCGGTTGCCCTAAGCGCCGCAGTCCAGCTCATGGTCTTCTCCGAGGCCGCTGGCGTGATGTTCACCCTCAACGTGAGCACCGGCGACAGGGACGTCGTTTTGATAGAGGCAGGCTGGGGTCTTGGCGAGTACGTGGTCCAGGGCAAGATAACTCCTGACGAGTACCTAGTCAGGAAGGCAGACCTTCAGATCGTAAGCAAGACGGTCAGCAAGAAGACCGAGATGCTCATCCGCAAGCCGGGCGGAGGGGTGGAGCACAGCGAGGTTCCCCCCGAGAAGCAGGAGGCCCAGGTGCTCACCGACGACCAGATAATCGAGCTGGCCAAGTACGCCATCGACATAGAGAAGCACTACGGAATGCCGATGGACATCGAGTGGGCCCTTGATGAGAGGACTAAGAAGCTGTGGATCCTGCAGGCCAGGCCCGAGACTGTCTGGTCGCAGAAGGCGCCCGTCGAGGCAGAAGCAGGGGCACAGGTAGCCACCACCACCGAGAGGAACGTCATCGTCAGAGGGCTTCCCGCGAGCCCGGGGCTTGCCGCCGGCGAGGCCCACGTCATAATGTCTGTGGACGGGATCAACGAGTTCAAGGAGGGCGAGATCCTAGTCACCGAGATGACGGCGCCCGACTGGGTCCCCGCCATGAAGAAGGCGAAGGCCATCGTTACAAACTCGGGAGGCATGACGTGCCACGCCGCCATCGTGAGCAGGGAGCTGGGCATCCCATGCATCGTCGGGACCGGCAGCAAGGGCGTAAAGGCGACCGACGCGATATCCACCGGTCAGATGATAACGGTCGACGCCAAGAACGGCATCGTCTACGAGGGCATCCTCGAGGAGGCGATCGCCAAGCCGGAGGCCGCAGCCGGTACTACCGTCGTGGCCGCGGAGACTGCCCCTGTGACCGGAACCAAGGTGTACATGAACCTGGGAGTCGAGTACAAGGACGAGCACGGCGCCCTGCCCTGCGACGGCATCGGCCTTATGAGGGAGGAGTTCATATGGACGGACTACATCAGGGATCACCCGCTTCAGCTCATCGAGGAGGGGCACCCTGAGAAGGTGGTCGATCAGCTCGCCGAGTTCATAAGGCAGACGTGCGCCGGGATGGCGCCGAGGCCGGTGGTTCTGAGGTTCAGCGACTTCAAGACCTCCGAGTACAGGAACCTGCGGGGAGGAGAGAAGTTCGAGCCCGAGGAGCCAAGCGCGTTGCTTGGCTGGAGAGGCGCGTCACGGTACTACGACCCGAAGTACGTCGAGGCCTTCCGCCTGGAGGTCAGGGCGGTCAAGAAGGTCAGGGAGGAGTACGGCCTCAAGAACCTCTGGGTAATGATACCGTTCTGCCGCACCGTCGAGGAGGCCGAGAAGGTCATAAAGATCATGGAGGAGGAGGGCCTCAAGAGGGGTCCCGACTTCAAGGTCTGGCTGATGGCCGAGATACCGTCGAATGTGATACTGGCCGACCAGTTCAACAAGTACGTGGACGGCTACTCCATCGGCAGCAACGACCTTACAATGCTGATACTGGGAGCGGACAGGGACAACGACGCGGTCGCCAAGATCTTCGACGAGAGGAACCTGGCTGTGAAGAGGGCTATAGCCCACCTGATCGAGGTTGCCCACAGGGATGGGAAGACGGTCTCGATCTGTGGACAGGCGCCGTCGGTGTACCCGGAATTCGTGGAGTTCCTAGTCAGGGCTGGCATAGACTCGATATCGGTCAACCCCGATGCGGTGAAGGCGACCAAGAAGATGGTGGCCCAGATAGAGCAGAGGATCCTGCTCGAGAAGGCCACCGGGAAGGAGCGGGCGCCGACCGAGGACTGGTCCTGGTAAGGAACCCCAATGTTTTTCTTGGAGCCCTACCAAGTCTTACGGTAGGGGTCTCCATCTCTTTCTCTCTGCGCAGTCGTGTCCCTAGCCCACTTGGTGCCCATCATCCGGGCGAAGTAGCTGCTGGTTAGGCAGCTACAGTTGACAGCTATATCCCTGAAGACCCTGTGGGCAATAACCAAGTTTCCAACCGTGTTGGCGTGAACCCCGTCCGGGTTTACCAGCCAGTCGGCCTCTCCCTCCGCGTCCCAGACGTCGGAAACTATACAGCGGTTTCTCTCACCGATTCTCCTTATCGCCTCATTGTACTCCCTAGCGATCTGTGGGCTGCCCCTATCGTAGGGCGGGTAGCTCCTCCAACCCGTCATGTAGTACACAGTGGTTAGGACTGTGAGGGGAGCGCATGCCTCCTTGACGTCGCGTACTATGATCTCCATGTCCTCGGAGAACTCCTTCACGTCCATCCCGGCCCGCATGTCGTTTAGACCGTATGCCAGTATGAAGAGGTCCGGCTCAAGCTCTATGACGTCCCTCCTATACCTCTCCAGCGCGCTGGGCTTGATGGACTTCTCGTAGCCGGGGCTGCGGGGCGAGATCGCGTTTGCACCTATCCCCTTGTTGTAGTATCTGAGAGGGGTCTCTTGGCACTGCTGTATAAGGCGGGCGAGAACGTCGGCCCACCTCTCCTCCTTTCTCTGGAGCCACGGGCCGCCCTCCACAGTGCTCTCGCCCATCACCACCATCGTCTTGAAAGGCTCGGACCACATGTCCTCTCTAGGCAAAGCGAACACCATTCGGCGAGCCAGCCTCCCAAGCTATAATGGTTGCCGTTGTTCCCTGTCTGCCCCATGAGCAATGATTTTTCAAGGCCTGCTCGGCGGCAGGCAGGATGGAGGTCAAGCTCATCGCCTTTGAGAGTCTCGGAACGAGGTCCATGTGCACCTTCATCCGTACAGACGACGTCTCGATTCTCATCGACCCCAGCATGGCCTGCACCTCTCGATCCGGCCTGCCTCCCCACCCCACCGAGTACGAGGTCATACTGAGGAAGAGGGCTGAGGTGCTCTCGATGATGGAAGAGGTGGATGTAGTTGTGACCTCTCACTACCACTACGACCATCTCTCGCCGCCTGAAACCGAGCTGGTTCACACCCTCTCCACGAGGGCCTACACCGATGCTGTCTACACGGACAAGATCCTCTGCTGCAAGGACCCCGAGGTTAGGGTGAGTGGAAGGCAGGCGGAGAGGGGGCGCGCCTTCAAAAGGATGTACTCCCGGAGGGCGAAGAGCTTCATCATAGCTGACGGCAAAAGCCTGACCTTCGGAGGCACGACGGTCAGCTTCTCCCCGGCCCTCTGGCACGGAAAGGTGGGAAGCGTGCAGGGCTCCGTCGTCGGCACGTGTGTCTCCGACGGAGATGAGGTGGTGGTTCACTCCGCCGATGTGCAACTCCTCAACGCCCCCGCTGCCGAGTGGATGAGGGAAACGGGAGCGGACCTTGTGATCGTCGCCGGTCCTCCTCTCTTCTCGAGAGAGAGGGCCGGGGAGACTGAGCGGTGGCTTTCCATCCGGCTGCTCAGACGTATGCTGGAGAAGGTGGGGGAGGCTGTGGTTGATCATCACCTCCTAAGGTCTCCTGAGTGGAGAGAATACCTTCTGGACGCAGACCCGAAGGGAAGGGCCATTTGCGCTGCCCAGAAGATCGGGGCAGAGGTTCTGAACTACGAGGTGAGGAGGGCAGAGCTATATTCTAGGGAACCTGTGGAGAAGGAGTTCCACGAGTCTCTGAGCAGGGGAAGGCTGCCGGAGAGGCTGCGGTCCGCCGTATACCAGCTGGGGATTGAGGACGTGTACAAGGGGGTTCTGCGTCGGTGAAGACCAGATGTGTCGTGTTGGACAGGCCGGGGAGGATGCGCCTAGAGGAGAGGGATGTCCCTGAGAGGCCGTCTGAAGGTTCGGTCCTGGTGAAGGTCGAGGCAGTGGGTATCTGCGGCTCGGATATCCATGCGTACAACGGGACCCAGCCCTTCCAGACCTACCCCAGGATTCTCGGGCACGAGGTCTGCGGAACGGTGGTCGAGGGAAACGATCGCCACCCCGCAGGCGAGAGGGTCGTTGTGGAGCCGCTTCTCAGGTGTGGGAAGTGCTATCCGTGCAGCATTGGGAGGTACAACTGCTGCGTGAATCTAAGGGTTATCGGGGTGCACGAGGATGGAGGAATGAGGGATCTTCTCTGGCTTCCATCCGAGCTGCTCTACAGGGTTCCGAGGGGAATTCGGGTTGACGAGGCGGCCCTCTGCGAGCCCCTGGCCGTGGCCTCCCACGCCAACACACGCGCCAAGGTGGGTGAGGGCGACGTGGTCGCGGTAATCGGGGCAGGCCCCATCGGGCTCCTAATACTGCAGGTGTCAAGGGCACTTGGCGCTCAGGTCCTCGTCTCGGACATCGACGCCGAGCGGTTGAAAGTCGCGTCGGCCCTCGGCGCGGAGCACACCGTAGATGCGTCGTCTCCAGGCCATTTGGAGGAGATGAGGAGCTTCGCGGGGAGGGATGGCCCCACCGTGGTGTTCGAGGCCGTGGGGAGCGATGAAACCATCGCCGAGGCTGTGGACCTGGTCTCCCCCGCGGGTAGAGTCGTGCTGGTCGGCCTCTATGGAAGTCCCGTAGAGTTTAGGCCCATCGAGATTATCCGCAGGGAGTTCGATCTTCTCGGCTCGCGCAACTCTAGCGGGATGTTTCCCCACGCCCTCTCGCTTATCGAGACGGGGAAGGTCCAACTGGGCCCCTTGATCACCCACCGATTCGACCTAGAGGAGGCGCCTCGAGTCTTCGAAGGGATACGGCGGGGGACGATCAGGCCGCTGAAGGCCTTGCTCTTAGCCTAGATCTCGGAGAGCCTTGGCCTTAGGTACTTGGATGCCTTTGTGAGGGCGGTGAGGGCATCCTCCTTTCCCTCGTACTCCATGGATACAAAGCCGTTGAAGCCGGCGTCCTTGGCGATGGAGAGAACCCTGTCGTAGTCGATAACGAGGTCTCCCCTCTCCTCGTCTGCTTTCAGGATCTTGGCGTGTATCTGAACTATCCTGGGGGCGACCTTCTCCATATGGGCGTAGCGGTCCTCTGGGAAGTTGTTCGTGTCCATGTTTACCCCCATCCACTCCGATCCGACGGCCTCAACTATGGAGAGGACATCATCGGAGGTGAGGGTTATTCCGCCGTGGTTCTCGAGCCCGACGACGATTCCCAGTTCCTCGGCCTTCGGCATTACCCGCTTGAAACAGTCGATGGCCCATGACGTGGCGGTCTCCTTGTCCACGGAGTCTGGCACCGGCCCACCGAAGGCCCGTACCTGGGGGCATCCCAGGAAGTGAGCAGCCTCTATGGCCCTTATCAGGCCTGCGACGCTCTGCTCCCGCTCCGCAGGATCCGGGAGGGTGAAGTTGTTCGCCCCGGAGACTATTCCAAGCTCTACTCCTGCCCTCTGGGCATGTAGCTTCAGCCTCCGAAGGAAGTCGTGGTCAAAGGTGGGGAAGTGGTTGTAGTGGAGCTCGACTGCGTCCCACCGAAGCTTTCTCGCTAGGTCGATGAAGCCGAAGAAATCCATCCGCCCATCCTTTATGTAGTCTCTAACCGAGTAGCTCGTGCAGCACAGCTTCAAGTGAATCGCCGAGGCTGGGGGACAACCGGTATTGATAAGTATCCTCTTCGAGGGGCAGGTGGCTCAGAGCTCTCCTACTGGAACCAGAAGGAGTAGAGCTTCGCACCCCTGATGTAGAACCTTACCTTGACTGCTTCCTCATCGATCTGCCGCAGGCTCTTCCCGAAACTCAGAACGTAGTCGAGGCTATCCGTACAACACATCGGAGTGCAGGACTTCTTCTCGAATCCCGGTACCACCTCTCCCTCCGAGTCGAGGATCTCAGCCGCGACGTAGCCTGGTCTCGCCTCCGCATTCACGTGCAGTTCATCTCCCCTCAGCAGCAGTGGAGAGGTAGTCACGGTTCCCTCGTCGTAGATCGCGTCGAGCGAGACGAACCCGTCGGGGCGGAGGAAGGAGAGGCCTATGGACCCGATGACCCAGTAGGGCCCCCGCGACCAGTGCAGGGTCTTCCTTCCCTGGTAGAAGATGAAAAGTTCGTCGCCAATCCTTATGGGAGGATTGTGGGATGGGAACACCCAGGCGCTGTCCCAGCTCCCCTCTGGTCCCCAGTCTAGGAAGGTCTTCCTGTCGCAGGCCCTCATCCAGTTGTAGCCGTCGATGCTGTAGATGAGCTGGCCGTTCAGCTTTCGCTTCGGGACGAAGAAGGGCTCGACGTATCCCAGGTGTATCCCTTCATAGCAGAAGGCAACCATCCCGTACAGCTGTGTTCCGGGCGGGTCATCCTCGTCGGGGGCGAGGATCTCCTTGACGAACTCCCATCTGCGGCAGTCATCGCTCTCCCACAGTCCACACGTCCTGATCCCTCGCCCGGGGATCCTAGTCACGACCCTGTACTTGGATATGAGATCGTCGTAGTACGCCGTGTTCCTGTCACCTGCCTTGACCTTGACATCTTCCTCAAGATTCCAGTGGATTCCGTCGGGGGAACAAGCCATGTAGATCCCCCTAGGGGATCTGCCCCCGGTGTGGAAGAAGAGTTTGAACCGTCTCTCAGGGTCTGAGTCTCGCGGATCCTCGATGACCGTTGGCGAGTCGAGGGTCCCTCCAGGAGGCTCGAACACTATGTTGTTGTCCTTAGAACCCTTGTAGTCGACCAGGCCTAGGCTCGGCTTCTCCCAGTGTATCCCGTCCTTCGAGGCGGCGTAGCAGAGGATGATGTCCTTCTTGTCGTCCTTCGGCCTCCTATAGACCTCGTACCATATTCGGAAGAGCTTCTCCTTGGAATCGTAAAGGACGCTTCCCCACGTTATGACGCAGTTTCCCTCCCACGGCTTGTCGTAGGTGAGCACTGGGTTTGCATGGTACTTCCTAGGCTGGTTGACGACTCTCGTTAGTCCCTTGATCGATTCGATCAGATCGTCACGGATGAAGAGCTGTCTATATCCGCGGGTGTCTATCGGGCCCTCCAACTCTGGTCGTCCTCCCGGCGCCGCGGATCGGCCGCCAAAGTTAAGTGTTTTTGAAGGGTAAGCAGGTGGAGGCGCGTCCCGCGGGCTCTAGGGATGGATTATCACCTTTATGGCGCCGTACTCCTCCTTATGGGTGACGATCTCGAAGGCCCGGCCGATCTTGGACAACGGGAAGGTGTGGGTTATCATCGGCTTTACCTTGACCCTGCCAGAGCTCATCAGGTCGACCGCCGTCTGGAAGTCCGTGTAGAGGTTGTTCGCCAGGCTCCTAATCATCCGGTCGCCCGAGATCAGCGAGAATGGTAGGGATATGGGCTTGTGATAGCCGGCCAGCAGGACCTCGGTTCCCCCTCTCTGCAGAGATCTGAGGCCGTCAAGTATGGCCTCCTCTGACCCTGTAGAGTCAAAGACGGCCCCGACGCCCAGTCCCTTCGTCTCCTCCAGGACGTACTTGCTGACCTTTTCCTTCCGGGCGTCTATGACGTCGTCCACCCCGAGTTCTTGGGCGACCTGCAGCGGCTTATCGTAGACGTCGGAGAGGAACACGCGGTTCGCACCCACTCCCTTGGCGGCCTGGGCTATCAGCATCCCTATGGGCCCGCCGCCGATGATCAGCAGCTCGCTTCCCGGCCCGATGGAGCCTAGGTGTATTGCGCGTACCGCATCCGCTAGGCCGTCTAGGAATGTGGCCTCGTCGTAGCTTATGTTGTCGGGAAGCGTGTAGGTGTGGGACCTCCACGCCGGTGTGTATTCGGCCATTCCCCCGGGAGCGTACTCGTATCCCTTCCAGCCGTGATCATGGCCGTGGTGCTCCTGCTCGGCGCAGATGTTGTGCTTGCCCATCCTGCAGTAGTAGCACTCGCCGCAGGATCTAAAGGGCTCCACCGAGACTCTCTCCCCGATCCGACTGGGCTCTCTTGGCTGCCCCTCTGCAACTATGTCCCCTGCGAATTCGTGCCCGAGGATCATGTTGGGAGGGTTCTCCTGCTCGTATCCCAGTGTGTGGAGGGACCAGGGGTTCTCTCCCTTGAAGTACCTGATATCGCTTCCACATACCCCGCATGCCTTGACGCGGAGCAGGAACTCGTCGTACCTCGGCTTGAACACGGGGACGTCTCGAACCTCAAGCCTGCCCTTGCCGAGGAGGATAGCTGCCTTCATAGTCTCCATGCGTATCGCCAGCCCAAGCTTCGCGCGGCCGCTTAAATGTTCCACGGCTGGGCTAGCAAGATCCCCATTCCACGTCGCTGGAGAGCTTCTCCTTGACAACGGTGAAGTTGCTGTTCGGATCAACCTTGGAGGCGTTGAGATCGTCCAGCGCCCTTGTCATCACGGGCAGCAGGTTGTCCCTTGGAAAGACCCTGGGCGTGCACCTGTTCACAAGGGTCGTGGGTGGCTCGAAGGCCTCGTTGGGGTTGTTGCGCATCTCCTCGACACCCGAGGCAGGGATTCCGTCCTCCCTGGCAAGCACGAGGCAGATCTCGCTGGGATCCCTCGTCCCAAGGCCCAGCCTAGACGCCCACTGTATGTGGGGAGGCAGGTAGGGGGAGCCGTCCAGCCTCAGCCCCATGAATCCCTCGGCAAGAACAGTGTCCAGGGTGGCAGGATTGTTCCACGAGGCGGCTACGATGTGTTCCTCTCTTGGCGAGCCGTGGTGGAGTGGACCGTTGCCCTCCTGGCAGATTATGCCCTCCGCTATGCACAGCTGGGGGATGCGGAGGTTTCTGAAGGCAGCGGCGACGCAGGCCACCGAGCGCTGGAGGTTGAGGGAGGACAGTATGAGCTCCGTGTAGGTGTGGTCCCTTCGGAGCGGATCCACCCCGAGGTGCTTTGAGTACCTCGTCTCGGGTGGCTGGAGGAAGGTGAAGAGGTTCTTGACAGAGAGGCTTACGCCGGTGAGGACGTGGGTCTTTATCTTGGGCATGTTGATAAGCACGCTGGCTTCCCTGAGCAACCGGCTGAACTTTGCAGATGTGGAGACAGCCTCGTCAACGTCTATCTTGGAGTCCACCTCTCCCTTGGCCTCTCTTCCCTCTAGGAAGCCCTTGAGGAAGGCGATGTCCTGGGAGGTGTAGAAGTCCTTGGGCATCTCGTACTCCTCCTCTAGGAGGTCGCGGTCAGTTGTAGCCTGGATGGACGCGAACTCAACCACGTCTGCGTAGGGCTCCTCCGAGAAGATCTGCCTATAGCCACATGCAGCCCAGGGGTCGGACCGCTCCTCGTCGTAGCTCTCGACGAAGACTATCCGTTTGGCTTCATTCTCGATGAGCCAGTCGACAACCGCTCTACAGGCCTCGGGGTTCGTGTTGACCATGTTGGCAGGGCCCAGCTGCCTGTCGGCGCATGCGAGGTTGGGCTTGATCATTACGGTTCTCCTGTAGACCTCGAATATGCAGCTCTCGAAGCTCCTATCGTTCTCGGAGAGTATCTCTATGGCCTTGGTCGTCGTGGTGTAGGCCGATTCCAGGCTGCTCCTCGACGGCTTGCCCTTCACGAGGGCGACCGTCTTCCTCTGCTTGCCCGGATTTAGCTTCTTGACGGCAAACCTCAAGGGATTCCCTCTCCGGCGTCTTCGCGGGAGAACCGTTTCACGGACGAGCCGGATTCATTATAAATATGTCGCCGAGGCCGCTGACGGGTCTCTATCTGTGGCTCTACGGGTTGGCCGGCCCTCTGGGCCTCTAGTCTTGGACGAGCCGACCCCTGTCCATAATGGTGACCTCTCTGCCGTCGGCCAGTTCAACCGTCACCGATGCCTCGGGGACGGTCACGAAGTCCCAGTGCATCGCGGACTTGCTGGTTCCCCCGAAGGAGTTGTTGGCCCCGAATGCTAGGTGAACCGAGCCTCCTATCTTCTCGTCGGTCAGGACATATCCTATGGCCTTGGTTATCTTGGGGTTGCAGCCTATCCCGAGCTCGGCGACGTTGAGCGTTCTGACATCCTCCTGCGTCTCTTGATCGATCTTCTGCGTCTGTCTGAACGAGCTCACCACCAGGTCCGCCCCTTCCTCGGCCTCCACACTGTCCAGATCCAATCGGCCATCCCTGAAGGTGAGGGAGACGCCTCTGATCAGTTCTCCGCTCAGCCTGTCGATGGTGAGGGGACAGAAGATGGAGCCCTCTCCCCTATCCTCGAGAGGCGCGACGAAGACCTCTCCGGCGGGCAGGTTGTTTCCCAGGTCCCCCGCCTCGACATCCTCGTCATCGACAAACCCATCGTCGAGGTTGACCCTCCTGCCCTGCACAGCCACCCAGAAGTCTGTACCTTGGGGGTCCTCGACGTGGATCGACCTAGCCCCGGCGAGCTTGTCGGCGATTAGCTTGCACCTCTTACGCAGCTCTTGGTAGGGGTATGTAATGCCGTCTATGATGAACCGCTCGAAGAGTTCGTAGTCGGTCTTGAAGAACCGCGCCGCCTCCCGCGTTGGCCAGCCGGCGTAACACCACTTCTTTCCAGGCCCATCCTCTCCGTGGAGTATCTTCCTCAGAGGGGTCCCTGACCGGACCCTCGCCTCGAGCTTCTCCCTCGGAAACTTGGTCTGGATCGAGGGATCTTTGTAGGGTTCAACGGTTATCACGCAGTCCATCTTCTCGTAGGCTCCGAGTAGGTGCTGAGGGGTGTGTTCAAGGGTTTCTGCCGGGATGTCCCTCATCACCCTCCACGAGTAGTCGTCGGAGGTCGAGATTATTAGTGGAATCGCTCCATGCCTATAGCACTCATACCCTATGTCCTCTAGGAGCTGCTGTATGTGGGTCCCTCCCCTCACTATGACGGAGTCACCGTCCTTCAGATTCATCGACTCTACTATCGCCTTTGCGCACGTCTCAATGGTCTCTCTGTCTATCATCGAAACACCACACAGGCTTGGCAGGTAGCCTCAAACGTTTTTTCATTCAGCAGCGAAAAAGCATCCGCTTCTAATGCCCGTAGGAGTACAAGAACTAGGGGCATCTCGATCGGCAGCCGGTTCAAGTATTCCTGTGAAATGACAACCCGCGCCGTCGAGGTGGAACACCCGGGGCCCGTGTCCACAAGGTTTATAAGGGCCCCGCCCGGCCGGTTTCGAGCGATCCAATGGCCGCGGTGAATCCTTTTTCGAGCAGCGGAGAGGTATCGATCTCTCCCTCGACCATCGTATCGATAATTGTCGTGGTGTTCGTTTCCTATGCAATAGGATGGGGACTGGCAAAGCTGGTCAAGAAGCTCTGGCTCGATCCC
>CAYWSC010000019.1:0-13242 GCA_964460695.1 Hadarchaeota archaeon (SeqCode) | reverse complement strand
CAGATAGAGTACCCTGGAAACTTGGATAAGACGGAAACCAGTTCCGATGGGAAGGACATGGACGACTCCCCCCTAAGGTCTGTCGCCGCTTCGGACACTGTAAGTGTCTAAGCGCCGATTTACGTTTCTTAAAATGTAATCGACGCGTTGTTCAGATTTTCGTATTCCATGAGCGCGGCGCCGCGATATTCGCGACGGGCCTGGCCCGGTCTTCACAGCATGGGGCCAAGAGTGCGCAAGACGATGAGAACCCTTGGCCTGCAGGCTTGATCCGATCTGCAATCAAAGGTCAGCCGGCATCTTCCGCGCGGTATCGTGGGAACGCCGCCCTTAGCAGTCAGTTCTTCGACCAGCTCCCCCTCGGCCGAGAACACCTCAACTTTGCCTGACGGAGTACACTCCAAGTAGCTGCCCGTCTCCAGATCCACAGGAAAGGCTATTGTGCGGTTTCCCACCGATACGGACGGCTCGCTGATCCTGCATTTCTTGAGGGGAAGAGCCTTTATCCTGCTCACCTCGCAGCTGACTTTCTGTCCGGGCGGAATGTCGTTGTACCAGATGCTTACCCGCTCGATGCTGCGAAAGTCGACGGATTCTCTGTAGATCGAGTATGGGTCGCCGTACGGCCAGAGAAAGTCGCTGTAGCGCTCTCCCTCCGGCTCTATCAGCTCAAAGTACCTCCAGCCGCTGAAGTTCACGTCTATGTAGTGCTCGCCTATTCCGTGGCTGACGTTCTTGGGGCTGGTAAGCTGGATGTTCACGAGTTCTCCGCCTCCGTCTCCCTTGACCCATACGCCAATTCCCCGATTGTCCCCGAGATCTTTGGGCGGGGAGAATGTCCGGCCAATTACCGCCCAAGCACCAGATTTCACGGTCGTCGAATTCTGAGCCGAAAACACCACGCTGTCGCCACTCCAACCGGATCCAGCCGTGACTTCGAGGGATACCCCTTGATTCGCCTCACGTCTGTCGAGAAAGTCCACATCGTCGAAGTCAAGTATCGTCTTGCTAGACCGGTGGTCGTATCCCTCAGCACCGGTTAAGACCATGATCCTCATGCCCAGCCTCTGCCTCTGGAATGGGTTGTTGACGGTCCACTGGAGGCTTCTCTCATCTGAAGCTACAGCCTTGTGAGAATGGTAGAACACCCTTCTCAGCCGATCCCTTCCATTCGAGTCTCTGGCAAGGGTGAAGGTCGCTCCAGGGACCCGCAGCTGCTTCTTGATAGACGGCGGGAAATATCCCTGCCTGCGGAGGGTCTCGTATTTCCTTACTATCTCCGCCAAACGCCTAAAGAAGGGCTTTGTCCGCAGGGCATCAGGATCCACCCCCATTATCGAGAGGCCACAGTCGTAGCCGATGCACTTGCAACACAGGTACTCTACGTCCTCGGGAAAGGTAGGCTCTACGTCGGGCCCCGACCATGCCTTGAAAGCCCACCAACCTAGATGAGCGGGCAGGAAGATCCTCTCAGAATCCTCGTTGACCGAGCAGTGAAGATCGATGAACCTCCTGTGGCCTCTCGTTGGATGGTCCCACGCCCCTATTCTGGAGCGGACGTACCACAGGTGGTGGTGAAATGTGCTCATCTCAATGATCGCCGGCCTCTTCAGATTCCTGACCACCTCGAAAACAAACTTCGATCCGTAGTGCCACCCATTTTCTCTGCCCGCAAGGACGTCTTCACCATCTAGGGCGTCGAAGTAGATCATGTCAAATCCAGCTTCGTTGAAGAGCTCGGCAGTTCTTTGGGCAACCTCGTCGAATAGCGTGGACTCTGGATCAGGCACGAAGAGGCCGAAGCACTCTTTGAGGTGGTGAACCTTCGCCCCTTTGGCATGGTGGGAAGCTCTGGTTCCATATGCACCGCGATGGCACCCGAGAAAACCGTAGGGAGGCGATCGCGACACTTCCTTGAAGACAATCAGTTCGTCCTCTATTTGGATAGTCACGCTATTGCGGACGAAGAAACCGGTCTTCGTGGAGACACCTGCTGTGGATTCCACGACCGGTATCGACCCTGTCGACGAATCTACGTCCGCTGCCAGAGTGAAAGAGGCCTGTTTGGCAAGCCTACCGTCAGGTCTCGGCGTCACCCACGGGCATGACTTATCTATGAAAAACGAGTAGGTGTGAAGACCCGCCAAGATCCCACGTCTGTGCAGTTTCTCTATGACACGCTTGATGCTCTTCACACCCTCTGGATATGTCTCTGGATCCAGCATGAAATCCCCGAACCTGAATGACCTCCCTCCGTGGAAGTCTATCTCATCCAGCCCTAGCTGCTCTGCGAGACGGATCCACTCCTCCACAGTCTTCTCGCCGAGGCCTCCGAAGTTGAAGAGGTAGGATCCTCGAGTCTCCTCGGCGTCCAGAGCCCAAGGGCCTCCCAGCCTAGAACTCGGCAGCTCTGAGTACTGCGACACAACTACCTTCATTATCTCTCGTGCCTTTGTGCGCGGTGCCGCTATTAGCGCCGCCCTCGCACCTGAGAATCCGAACCTGCGGTAGCACCGAGCTGTGATCCGTCTCAACGGTCCGGCCAGGCCTTTGGGGTACACGTCAATCGAGTTGCCCAGATGGACCCTGATCCGGCCTGGACACCCGGGAAGATCCGGAACGTTAGTCCTCAGGTTCAAGGCTAGGACCGTTGCACAGAACCCCTCTGTCTCCGCGTCGAAGATGAGAGGTATGTCTAGGAATGCGAGCTCCTCCAATCCCTTTCCGGAAGCTGAAAGTACCTCGAATATCAGGAAGTCAGGAGTCTCGGAGACCTTGAGGGTGGCCTCCGCCGCGCCCTTGAAAGACACATCGATGAGGTCTCCTTTCGCCGAGATACTAGTGGCGGACAGCTCCGTCCCATCTACCACAGCTGTAGCCAGAGGCGGCGACCCCGGGCATAGGTTCTGCCCTGAGAGCTTGTCGACGAACTTCTCTACGTGCCCGGCTTCGTCGAGGGAAAGCTTGAGGTACCTAGTCTCGAACTCCAGTCCTGCCGTATTCCTCTCTCCCGCGGCTCCCTATTCCTTGAGCAGCACCACCATAGAGACCTCGACGGGGCTGTCGTCTGGCAGCTCGTTTACCCCTACGGCGGCCCTCGCGTGTTGACCCTTGTTGCCAAAGGCCTTGAGGAACAGCTCCGATGCTCCATTCACAACCTTCGGCTGCTGATTGAAGCCCGGGGCGCTGTTGACGTAGCCCTCGACCTTCACTACCCTCTCCACCTTGTCGAGGTCTCCTATCGCCGTCTTCAGCGCTGCGAGACAGTTGATTCCGCAGATCCTAGCGGCCTCATAGCCCTCTTCTAGACTCAGGTCGGATCCGACCTTGCCCTTGTATCTCATGACGCCTCCCACGGATGCCTTCTCCCCGGAGACGAAGGCGAGCCTCCCTGCTACGACTACCGGAACGTAGGCCCCGAGGGGCCTGGGAGCCTCGGGCAGCTCAACTCCCATCTCCTTGAGCCTCTTCTCCACTTCCATTCCAATCCCGTCGATTCACACCTCTTAGGCGGAAAAAGGTTTCTCAGACCTCCTTGGAGAATCTATCTTGTTGCGAGCCACCTCTAGGCTAATCTGCCTGCTCTAGAAGATTGATCCAGCTCGTTATGCCGCCGTACGAAATCTCCCTTCGCTGTCGCACCCTGAACCCAGCACGCCGCGCCGCCTCCCTAAGCAGCTTAGCCTTGGAGGTCAAGAGGCAGATAGACTCCGCCTCCCAGTCCATCATCCTCAGACTACGTAGAAAGTCTTCGTAGAGCCGATCCAGAGGACCAGATATCGAACTCCTCAGGCCGAAAGGGAGGTTTGACACGACCCTGTTTGGAACCCATCCTTTGGGGAGACAACGCTGGAGGTCGGTTGCATCGCCGACGACAAACCTAATCCTACCCTCCAGGCCCGCTGCGGCGGCATTCCTCTTAGCCCCCTCTACGAACCGCGGGTTTATGTCAACCCCCAGCGCGTCCACATCCCTCCAGCCCTGGGCGGCCTCTATGGGGATGGTTCCACCTCCGCAGAAGGGATCCAGGAGCTGGTCGCCCTTCTTCATTCCCGAGAGCCTCAGCATGGCGTACGCAACGACGGGATTCAGGGCGGAGGGATGCTCGAAGGCCCTCCTATACCTGACGTGTAGCGGAACCTTAGTTAGCTTGATTCCGACTAGGCACCTCTCCTTCAGCACGTCAACCCTTATCTCCGTGTCCGGCTTGGAAAGGTTCACGGGAATTCTGTTTGAATCCAGCACTGCCTGCCCTGCAACCCTCTCGACATCCATGCTGCTGAACTGATGCTCGCCAAACCTCTCGCAGGTTATCCTGAAGCTCGAGCCGTCGACCTCCAGTCCCGAAAGCTGCTCGTAGATCTCGTCGAGGGCATCTAGAGTCCTCCCAATCCGGAACTCCTTCACCAGAAGAACCACGTGCTCGATGCTTCGGAGGAAAAACACCTTCTGCATCATGTCTCTCTGCACAGCGGCCAGTACCCGCCCTCCGACCCCAGATGGCCTGACCTCGTGGATCCTCGCACCTATCCTCTCTGTCAACTCCCCAGCGGCCACGTCCTCTAGGCCCGGAATGGTGGAGACCATGATCCGGGGCCTATCCAAGGCCCAGTACCTGTAGTGTCCCCTCTCGCCCACCGGCTCAGGCACGGATCAATACCTCTGCGACGTACCTCCGCATGATCTCGGCCATCTCCTCGATTCTCTCCCTGGGGTACGGTTCCACTTTTCTCATAGCTGGGTCGAGCGTATCTCCGGGAACGAATTGTTGGAATGCGAACCGCTTCGCCCCTCTGACCAGTGTGCCTATCTCGCTCACCGTATCTTCGTCTACGAAGCCGGGGACCACGGTGCACCGAAACTCGTACTCCACGTCGTTCTCCTTCAGCATGGATATCGTCTTGAGGAGGCCCTCCGGGTTGGATGATCCAAGGGTAGAATAACCCGCCATGGAGGTCTTGACGTCAATGGCGATGTAGTCCAACTTGCCAAGGCACTGCTCGATCACCTCTGGCCTCAACCCGTTGGAATCCAGCTTGACGTGGAAGCCCGAAGCCTTTAGCCGCCCGATGAACTCTGGGAGGCCTCTCTGAATGGTGGGTTCTCCTCCGGTTATGACGACCGAGTCTATGTACCTTTTCCTCGACTCCAGGATTGCTAGTGCCTCGTCCTCCGAGAGATAGGGAGGATGGTGGTCGATAACTATCCGCCAGTTGTGGCAAAACGGGCAGCGGAGGTTACACCCCGGCGTGAACAGCACGCTGGCAATCCTGTCCGGAAAGTCGACTAGACTCGTCTTCTGGATGCCGCTAAACCTCAATTCCCATGGCCTCTTTGGCCGTCACTGCCTTGTCGAAGGTCTTTCGTATGCGGAACTCCGACTGCTTCCCGTCGTTCCACTGGTCGATTGGCCTGAGATACCCAACGACTCTGGAGTAGACCTCACACTGGGAATTGCAGTCTGGGCATCGGTGGTGCTCCCCAGAGAGGTAGCCGTGGGTCGGGCAGATGCTAAAGACCGGGGTCAAGGTGAAGTATGGTATGCGAGAAACCTCGGACACCCTTTTCACAAGCTCTGCAGCCGACCTCCACGAGGGAAGCCGTTCCCCGAGGTATATGTGGAAGACCGTTCCCCCTGTATAGAGGGGTTGTAGCCTGTCCTGGTGCTCAAGGGCCTCGAACAGATCGCCCTCCCAATCGACGGGAAGCTGGGACGAATTGGTGTAGTACGGATGGGCGCCCTCGGACAGGTAGCGCTCGTTCGCAACCTTGATGTCCGGGAATGCCTTCTTGTCCAGTCGAGCCAGCCTGTACGAGGTTCCCTCCGCAGGCGTCGCCTCCAAGTTGTATATGTTGCCTGTCTCTTCCTGGTACTCCAGCAGCCGACTGCGCATGAACTCCAACACCTTGGTTGCGAAGTCCACCCCGTCCGGAGAGGTTATATCCTGCCCGAGGAAGTTGAGAACCGCCTCGTTCATCCCGACTAGACCTATGGTCGAGAAGTGATTCTTCCAGTACGAGCCATATCCCAGCTTGATGTTTCTCAGGTAGTATCTGGAATACGGGAACAGTCCTGCCTCTGTTAGTCTCTCGAGGGCCTTCCTCTTGATCTCGAGGCAGTCTCTGGCAGTGTCCATGAGTCTGCCAAGCCTCTCGAAGAACCCACTCTCATCCTTCTCGAGGTACCCGATCCTCGGGAGGTTTATGGTTACGACCCCTATCGACCCGGTTAGAGGATTGGACCCGAAGAGACCGCCTCCCCTCTTCCTAAGCTCCCTGTTGTCTATCCTGAGCCGGCAGCACATACTCCTGACGTCTTCCGGATTCATATCGCTGTTTATGAAGTTAGAGAAGTAGGGCGCCCCGTACTTCGCCGTCATCTCAAATATGCTCTCGGCGACAGGGGTATCCCACTCGAAGTCCTTGGTAATGTTGTAGGTCGCTATCGGGAAGGTGAATATCCTTCCCTTGGCATCGCCCTCCTTCATCGCCTCTGCGAAGCCCCAGTTGAGAAGCTCCACCTCGTCTTGAAAGTCGCCGTAGGCATCGTCGGTCACCTCGCCTGCCCTTATCACAGGCTCGTTTTGCAGGAACTCTGGGATTTTCAGATCCATGGTCACGTTGGTGAAGGGTGTCTGGAACCCAACCCTCGTCGGGACATTTATGTTGAAGAGGAACTCCTGCAGGCCCTGCTTCACCTCCTTGGCATCCAGCCGATCGTAGTGTATGAAGGGAGCTAGGTAGGTGTCGAAGTTGCTGAACGCCTGGGCGCCCGCAGCCTCCCCCTGCAGCGTGTAGAAGAAGTTAACGACCTGGCCGAGGGCGGTCTTGAAGTGCTTCGCGGGCTTGCTCTCAATCTTTCCCCGGGCACCGGTGAATCCGGACATGAGGAGATCGGGAAGGTCCCACCCTACGCAGTAAGGCCCGAGTACCCCTAGGTCGTGGATGTGGAGGTCTCCAGAGCTGTGCGCCCTCTCAACGTGAGGCGGGTATATCCGGGTCAGCCAATACCGGGCTATGATGGTGGAGGAGATGTAGTTGTTCAGCCCCTGGAGAGAGTAGCTCATGTTCGAGTTCTCCCTTATCCGCCAGTCCTCGACGTGGAGGTACTGTTCGACGAGGTCGTCCGAGCTGAGAAGGGCGGCAAGCTCCCTGATATCCTGGTGCTGCTTCCTGTAGAGGATATAGGCCTTTGCTGTCCTCGCATGGCCGTGCTCTATGAGGGTCTTCTCAACGAGGTCCTGAATCTCCTCGACAGTGGGGACTCCGTCCTCGCCGAACCGCTTCTCAAGCTCCTTTACCACACACCTGCTAAGGTATTCTGCCCGCTTTCTGTCGCTCCCGCCAAGGGCTCTAGCGGCTTTCCAGATTGCATTTGTGATCCTCTCGGCGTCAAAGGCTTCAAGCCTTCCGTCCCTCTTCCTAACGTATTTCATTCCCTCACCTCTTTGAGAACCCTGCCAAAGTCGTTCGGCTCGCTAAAGGCCCTGTACACAGAGGCGAAACGGATGTAGGCGACCCTATCCAAATCCTTGAGGTACCTCATCACCAGATCACCGATCTCGCTGGAGGAGACTTCGTCCTTCCCCATCCCCAGAAGATCCTGTCTGACCTTCTCCGCCAGGTCTCTGATCTGATCGAGAGTTACAGGCCGCTTCTCACAAGCCTTCTGGAGGCCCCTTATGATCTTGTCGGGCTCGAATCTCTCCAGCCGGCCGTCCTTCTTTCGCACCATCAGCTCGATTTCCTGTATGTACTCGTACGTTGTGAACCGCTTCCCGCACTCTATGCATTCCCTTCTACGGCGCAGCGCATTGTTAGGCGAGTCCCTCGTCTCCAAGGTTCTCAGCTTGTCTGATCCGCAGAAAGGGCACCTCATTCTTAACCCTCTATACAGGGCCAAACCGCTAAGTCGGACGCTAGATACAGCGTATCCACGACTAATAAAGCTTTCTCCTCCCCGGTTCCTTGCAGTTTACCGTACCCTGCCGGAAAGGAACAGCCGGCGCGGACGGGAAGCGGATCCTACTCCAAGCCCTTGATCCGCGTCACGCTTACCTCTCGGTAGAGCTTCCTCTTCACCATCAAGAACCAGACGGCCGTTCCGGCGATGAGAGACACCCCCGTTACGGCCGAGACCTCGGTTATGTAGATCCAGAACATAGCCCTGTCTTTTAACCGAAGTGCGAAGTCCTGAACCTCCTCCAATTCGTCCAAGACCTGGCGGATCTTTGCCAAAGCACCGTTGTAGTCTTGCTCCACGTACAGCCTCGACGCCTCTGCACGGTCTTGGTAGAGGTCGCCGAGTTTCTTGTCCAACGCACCCGTGTTTGCACCGAACTTGTCTATGAACTCGGCAAGGTTCAGAATCATCTGCTTCCTCACATCGTAGTCGCCGAAAAATTGTCTAAGCGTATGCATCAGCGCAGGGTCGTCGGGAACCTTCAGACCTGAAAGGTAGTAGAGCATGTCGCAGACGTAGTCCCCGAAGTACTCCCATCTATTGACGTACTGGCCCCATAGGGGTGTCCAGTCTGGAGTGTGGAACATGCTAGCCCCCTTCCCGTACTCGTGGTACAGCAGGACGGGGTGGCCTCCTGGCCGGGAAGTCAGAATCAACTCGGCGTCAGGCTTCGGTGCCACCAGAATCATTCCAAGGTACTGAGGAAGTTTGTTCATGGGAAGAGCCTTCACGATCTCGTTGTCGGGATTGGCGGGGATCGCCCAGAACGGCTTCTCGACGGTCTGCGTCCCCAAGAAGTCTGAAGGGAGAGCCTCTTCCACGGTCGTTCCTCCCCATTCTCCCAGCTGTATCTCACGGCCTCCGACCATTAGCAGCCCCTGCCCAGCATCAGACACCCCCTTTGAGAACCAGTGAATCTGCTTTGAAGTGTAGTAGGGTGCCTCCGTGTCGCTCAGTATGAGGACATCGAAGTAGGTGACGAAGTCATTGTAGGTTCTCGGCAGGTACAGCCTGATGAACCTGCTCATGTTGGGGATTCCCCCAGCATGGGTGGCCGACGCGGGGACAGGCGTGGCTGAGAAAAGCGGGTCCTTGTAGATCTCGTAGATGGGACTTCCTGCCCCCCACGCGTCCCCCAGATAGACCACCCGCACCCTCTTCGTGGCCGGATCGAACTTCGGCGTCCGGGCCTCAACCCCGGCCAGAGAGACGACAGCGACAAGAGCGAAAGAAAGACAACCCAAGCGCCACCAAGATGTTCGATACACGCCCGGCCTCTCCCCATTCCGTTGATAAATGGATCGCAGTGGCCACGAGCAGCCCACGAGCTGGAGGCCTGGTTCGGGGAGAGCCAAGCTAGATACTGCCCTCTCCAGCCTTCTTGATTGCGTACTGCGTCGCAATGGGCGAGAATATCTGGAAGATCGCAGTCGTGCTCGCCATCAACGTTATTATCAGCGTCGGAGACATGTACCCTGCAAGCTCGTGGGCGGCTAGGAACGCCAGGCCCACCTGGACGCCTGCCTGGTTCAGGAGCGCGAGGCCGAGGTACTTCTTCACCTTCTTCTCTGATTTTGCTGCTGCGGCTCCGGCCCCGCAGCCCACGATCTTCCCAACAACCCTCCCGACGCAGTACACCGCCATCACTGCTGAAGAGGCCACGAAAAGTGTGGGGTCTATCTCCATTCCTATGGATGCAAAGAACAGTATGAAAGCAGGCGTCATCAAGTAGTCCATAAGCTCGTTCGACCTGTCTCCAACATCTTGATTGAGGTTTATGAGTACGGTGCCGAGGACCATGCATGCCAGGATCGCCGAGACGTTAACGGCGTCTGCGACGCCCCAGCAGAGGATCGCAGCACCAATCGAGAGGACCATGAGGTGGTCAGAGGTCAGAACCCTGCGTCTTGCATGCAGAGCCAGAGCTATCCCTATCGCCCCTCCGATCAAAACAGCTCCCACTATCTCCCATGTCGGGATCATGATCGAACGAAGGAGGCTGACCTTCTCCCCGAGCAGCATCTTGACCCATACGATGGCTACGGCGTAGACTATTATTCCGGCCGCATCGTCCAGGCCTACGACTGCGATCGAGATGTCCGTAAGAGTTCCCTTGGCCCTCATGTCTCTGAGAACCGCAACCGTTCCTGCAGGGGCGGTGGCGGGTGCAAGAGCGCCGAGGATAACAGACAGAGCCATATCACGGCTAAGCAGGTACACGAATCCCCAGACGACAAGGGCCGTCACCGCCACCTCAACGACCAGGATGATCAAAACCTTGGTACCCATCTTTCGGACGAATGAGAAGGAGAAGCTTGATCCAACTCTATATGCGACGAAAGAAAGGGTAACGCCGGTTATGATCGAGGCGAACTGCTTTGGCGCCTCTAGGTGAAGAAGGGGGCCGACCACCACCCCAGCCACGAGATACGCTAGGACTTCTGTCAGCCCGATTCTTCTGAAAAGCCTGCCGAAGATGTAGCCGAGAAGAAGAATGACGGACGCCAGGATGTACAGGTTAGAGGCCATGCTACCATCTCACCGAGATTCGATGGGCGTGCCTGCGCACTCCCTGGGACGTAGGCAGCAGCGCGTCTAGAAGCGGCCTCAAATCGACACCTGTCGGGGAAAAGCCTGAAAAATGTCACCGGGCCGCCCGGTCGGCGCTACGCGCGCCTCTGAACCCTCGGACAAGTTCACAAGAGGCACCAACCAGGAAGCGCATCTACATGCCTGGCGATCGACAACTGCCGTCTCGAAGATGCTTGCCGCGGCGCTCGCGGCACTCGCGTCCCAAACCGAAGCGAGGTATGCGACAGACATTTAAGATGCCGAAACGACCGTTTTTTGATGCGGGCTACAACCGTCCTTGTAGCACTCCTCATACTTCTACCCACATGCTCTGCCCGCACTCCCCACTACGATGCCACCCAGCGCATAGGGGTACTCGCCATCGGTGATACCAGCTACGGCGAATCACCAATACTGGGATGGCTGTCGCTAGACTTCGCCGTCCAGTGGCAGGAGCTTCCAACCGACGTCGGCGACGTAATGTCGGACCAGGAGGCGAGGAAACTGGTCAGGATCTACACGCCCAGGACCCTGCAGAGGCTTCTGGACACCTACGATGTCCTCCTCTTCCTCGAACCGAGGATGTGGTTCTCCGGCAGGGAGATACACATGTTCAAGACCGGGGTGGATATGGGCGTTGCGTCTCTCCTAACCTTGTGGCCGGACGACGAGGGATACTCATCATTCGTCAATTCGGAGCTGGCGCAGGTCTACCCCCAGGACTTTGCCCCCACGTTTGAGGCGCCGGAGAATGTTCCCTATAAGGTCAAGATCAATACGAACGCACCTCCCGTCCTAACACCCTTCATCCCCGTTGGGATTGAGCGGTTCTCGGGCTACAAGACTCGGGCGATACACCCCAAGCAGGGTAGCAGGACATGGGCCTGGGCGATCAAGAGCGGCATCGTCTCCAAGACTGAGCCATACATAATCTCTTGGGAGTGGGGCGACAAGCGGGCCGAGACGTGGGTGATCGGCGTCGACGTTGACGAACAGTGGTTCAACGAGCAGGGAGGCAATCAGTACGGCGGTGATATAATCTTGAACATGCTGTACTACTCAGTTGGAAAACCGCTTCCCGAGAACATAGAGATCGTTCACAATCTCCGTTCCACGTTCTACAAGTACAACGTCGAGAAGAAGCTGGTCCTCTCCGTCATGGAATTCGTCGACCGCTTTGGTGCCAATACCGCCAAGCTGGGCCGCAAGCTGGAGGAAACAGACAGGGGGAAGAGAATAGCCGAGGAGGCCTTCATGAAGGGCGATTACGAAGCTTCCTACGCTCAGATAAAATCCATGGTGGATGAACTTGCCGGGCTGAACCAGGAAGCGATTACCATAAAGGAAAGGGCTCTGATGTGGGTCTACATCACAGAGTGGTTCGCCGTGACCGGCACATTCTTGGTGGCAGGCTTTGTCCTCTTTTCCCTGATGGTGAGGAGAAAGCTGTACCGCCAGGTGGAGACCACCCGCACATCGCTCTAGCAGTCCTAGAGGACTATGCTAGCCGTGTGGCGCCGACTTCTCTGAAAAGTTTTCTACGTATCATGAGCATGTACAGGACGTAGCCGCACAGCAGAGAAGTCCCTGTCACGCTGAGCCACTCTATGGTGTACACCCAGAGCAGGGCGCTGTCCTTGACCTTCATCGCCTCGTCAAGAAGCTTCTTCATCTTCGAGATCAGCTCGTCCATCTTTCTCGAGGATCCCACCAGATCCATCTCTATGTACATCCTCTCGGCATCTGTCCTTGCCTCATCGATTGTAGCGACCTTCCTCAGGAGTGGCGCAGTGTTTGCGTTGATCTTGTCTGCAAACTCTATCACCGAGAGGACGAGAGTCTTGGTCTCCCTGTAGGCCGCGAACTTCTCCTTCGCCGCCTTATCCAGCACTGGGTCAGGGATGGGAAGCTGTGCTGCGTAGTATACGAGGGAGCAGAAGAAGTGCGGAGCCCACTCCCACACGGCTCCCGACGGAACAAAGGCGTACCCAGCACGTCCACCCCAGTCGTGGTCGAGTGCTACAGACCTCCCCCTCCCCACATCCATATATGCGAGTGCCGGTAGTCCCGGCGGATTCGACCTGGTTCTCGCCACCACCACGGCGCCTTGGCGGTCGTAAACCCTGTTGTGGGCTATCCACACAGTTTCATCCCACGGCAGTCCCTTGACGAGCGGATGATCCGGCAAGACGATATCCACCTTGAAAGGTGCTTGACTCCAGTCCTTGGAGTTGGTAGCACATTCCACCGGGAGCACGACGCCAACAGGCGTCTCTGCCCAGTTGTTTTGAACGCCTCTCCACCCCGTCCCTCCGAAGGAGGCTGGATCGTCTGCCATGAGGAAGCCTACGCCATCCTCTATGACGGCATCTCTCGTCTCTGCTGGTACAGGAGTCGAGCTAATTCTAGGATCGCTGAAGAAGAAGGTGGCTGCAAATCCATGCCTGTTGAATGCGTCCCCGATATGAAGCATGCGAATTCTGCCTGAAAGGGGATCAACCCTAGCCCAACTCGCAGGCATGACTAGAATGCTCAGCAGGAGGAGGGCTCCCAGATCAGAAAGATCCACGGAAGCGCATCGCAAGGCTGGGATAAGTCTTTTTCCTAGCGGCAAACGTCCGCCGCCCTGGCCGGGGTTCTTTCTGGTTCGATCGTTTTCATTCGTTGCAAAGTATCGGTTAATAAGCCCGGGATGGATCCAGTTTTGA
>CAYWSC010000018.1:6229-13588 GCA_964460695.1 Hadarchaeota archaeon (SeqCode) | reverse complement strand
CGCCCCAGTAGCGGAGCCTATGGTAGCGCTCCTCGTGGGAGTTGCACGCCGCCATAGCTGATTTGGGACCCGTTCAAACAGGACTGGGTCCATGGCGACCCCAGTTCACTCTGCTCGGGCCTGATCTTACTGTTGGTCATTTGGGTAGGCACGTTTCTGGAGGAGCCTTCGGGAGTCTCAGTTGTGCTGACCGGTCGCGTAAGCGGGAGTCTCCTCAGCTGAGACTTCTTCCCTAGCGAGTCTCCGGCAGATGCTCTGGTGATTCCCAGCCGCGACGCGGACCCAGCAGAGGCGGATCCGCGGTCACGTGGTAGTCTGTGGTACGAAGGCAATGAGGGTATCGCCGCTGCCCAAGTGTCCCTGCTATTTGCCCCTTCGGCCCGAGCAATCAAAGCAACTGTCAGGGTACCTCAACCTGCTGTTCAAGTCCCCTAGGGTCTTGAAGTCAAAAGGCTTGGTGTCAGACCGCCTCGAAATAGTTATCAAGCAGAAGAAGTCAAGTGAGTGAGGGCTTTATGCAAAGACCTTGCCTTGTGGTTCTTCTTTCCATAGTTTTGATCGCAGGTACCTGCTTGGCGATGGCCACGAAACCTATGATTCTCGTTTTCTCGCCAGACTCGCCGGGCTACGCAACGGAGCTTGGGAGAATCGTCAGGGAAGACGATAGGATCGATGCCGATGTGAAGGTGCTTGATTCCTCAGAGATCTTCGAGTTAATGCTCTTCTACCCGAATGTGAAGTTGGCTGTCGTTGCCTTGGGAAGCAGCGTGAACCAGAAGGTGGGCCTGGCTCTTGAGAGGTTCTTCTCCCAGGGCGGAGGGCTAGTAGGCCTAGGATTCGCCGGCTGTGCCGAGACAACCGGAAAGTGCTCCGAAACCGTTTTCCCGATCTTTGGAACGAGTTACATCAACGGAAAGTTTGACCCCAGGTCAAGGTGCTTCTTGATAACTCACGAGAAGGTCGAAGAAGACGAGATTTCAGGGGGCGTGGACACGTTCACCGCCGAGGACAGCAAGCTTATCTTGAGTACAGATGTGACGAAGAAGCACTACCTGCCGCGGCAGCCAGAGAAGGGAACCTACAAGGTCCTCTTCAGGGACGCGGAGACAGGTGCACCCACGGTCGTGAAGTATCAGAACGGCGGTTGCTCGGTCACCTTCGCGTCTTTCGTGGGCGAGGATCAGGAGGGAAGCTTCGGGTACTTCGGGCGGTTCACCAAGACGAAGGAGTTCTCCACACTGTTCAGGAACGCTGTGTACTGGGTTTGGACCAACGAGAAAAGATACGATGCACTGGTCTCCTGGATCCAAGGCTACAGCGACCGCAGGATGGAGCAGGATGAAATGAGGCAGCAGGCCGAGGAGCGGGAGCGTCGCGAACAGCAGGAATGGGTGCTGAGATCGATCCTCGTTTCTGCCTTGGCAGCGGCTGGGGTGGCACTGGTCTTTCGTGCGACGTTTTGGAGGAAGCTAGGAGAGCGATAGATCCGAGTGCACAACGGCTCTATTCTTCTAGGAACTTTCTAAGCCTTTGGCAGTAGTTCTTGGACTGCTTGACGGTGTAAAATGGGCACTTCAAGCAGACAGCTGGTTCGAAGGACTCCTTGCAGGCCTGAGGGACCGATGACCTGTCACGCTTGATGCGCCTCTTCGGAGGTTTCTTCCCTCCGGTTGGGGAGCGCCTCTTGAGAGACGAGAGAATGATCCCGCCAACAACGAGGACAACCAAGATGACCCCTATGACTTGGAGGTACGGGCGGCCTCCCGTCAAGACCCTGAGGTCTCTTTCTCCCAGCTCCGTGAGTATGATTGGACTCTCTGTGAGGGTCACCTCGATCCTACTTCCCCGCCTGTTGAGGTGAATCTCCTTGCCGAAGATGTCCATCGCCCTCGGGTTCTTCGTTGCAATCCTCATAGGGACCTGTAGGGTTCCGCGGGGCACCCAGGCGAAGAGTATCCTCTCATCCCCCCTCTTGAATACGTGGCACTGAGCGTCTTTGAGGTCTACCTTGGCCTCGTAGACCGCTCCCTCCAAGAGGCTTGCGAGGGTCTTGTGGGCTTGGAACGCCGGCCTCGGTGTGAAGTCGTTGTCGAGCAGAGCCGAGCCTTCCGTGGACGATGGTCCGCGGAAGTTGAACCAGAAGAGCTTGTCTATCCCCTCGGCGAAGGAGAGGACGTAGGCCCTGACGAGGAAGTTGGCCTGATCTCGTTTCGTGAAGTTTCCACCGATCCCCCAGCCCAGTTCTGTGAACCAGATCTCCTTGTTCGAGTCTCCATACTCGGACATGATGCTGCGGACCTCTTTCATGTAGTCAGAGAAGTTGAACTGGTCAAAGCACGGGTCGGGAGCTCCTGGGTAGGGATGGAGGGCAAGCACGTCGAAGTAGCTCCGGCCTCCCTGCCTGTAGACCTCCTCTAGGAAGCTGTAGTCGAAGCCTATCATGCCGCCGATGAGGATGGTGCAGTTCGGGTTGGCTTTCTTTGCGGCCAGGTAAGCCGCCCTGAGAAGCTTGGTGTAGGCGACCGGGTCGGCCTTGGGCAGCCAGAAGTACCTGGTGTTTGGCTCGTTCCAAACCTCCCAGTGGTCGACTCTACCCTTGAAGTGCTCGACGGTCTTGTACACGTATTCCGACCAGTCGCTGAGATATTTCGGAGGTGCCCTATCCCTCCCGTCTGTCCATCTGAGCGGGGCCGACGATGCCCACTCCGCAGAGTAGTCCAGGATGCCGAGCATCTTCACCCCGGCATCCAGTGCCTCCTGCACCGTGGCGTCGAGCTCGTCGAATACGAAGGTGCCGTTCTCCGGCTCGATGGCGTTCCAGACGAAGTCCTGTCTATCCCACCTTATCCCTCCACTAGCCACTATCGAGAAGTTGTGGCCGTGGTTGACGCCGAATGGTGATTCCTCTGCCTGCACCAGGGAGGGAGAGGGCTCGGGCTCCACCGCTGCTGGGGCGAGGATCGACATCAAGATGGTGATAAGAGCGATCGAAACATTCTGAATTCGAGTAGGCATCCTTCCCATCTACCCTAGATTCCTGATAACTAGTGCCCCGAGGCCGAGGTCCACCGGGGAGCCGTCGGCCAAGACCTCTACTCTCTGCAGGAAGAGCGCTCCTGAAAGTATGTCCTTTGCTTCTCTGGATGCAGACTTCATGTTGGGCTTCCACCTCATGTTTATCGAGATGACGTCTCCAGGTGATAGGTCTTGCAGCCTCACTAGGCCTCCTAGAGGTCGATCGGCTATGGAGAGTGAGCCTTCTCTCTTCTCCCAGAAGTACTCTGTGATGTTCTGGTTCACCTGTACTCCTATGTATTCAAGGGTGTCCTCCGGCCTTACGAAGAAGTCCTCCGCTCCTCTGAAGAAGCCAACTAGGTGTCCGGTCGCGTTGAAGAGAAAGTCGTAGACCAAGAAAGGTCCGCTTTGAACCAGGCCTCCTGACGATAGGTCAAAGTCGAAGGTGTGTAGGCTGAGAGTCTTTCCGTCTATCTCGACGTCGGTTCTCAGAGTTCTGGGAGAGGCGTCGTACTCCTCGAAGAGGTCGGAGAGGTTACACATCGGTGGATATTCGAGGAGAGAAGCAGGATCCTCGAATCTGTGGCCCAGCAGCTCGTCCAAACGGTGGTCTTGGACTGTTGATATGAAACGTATGTCAAGAACTCCAATCTTCTTCTGACAGACCAGGGAGATGGTCATGGATGGAGACTGTTCCCTGACGCCGAAGAGCTCGTCTGGATACCGGAACAAGGTTAACTTCAGTGGCTTTTCGCGGGAGGGGCGGGTCGCGTGGATGTAGACCAGCGCCGTCGATATGATTATGGCGATGATGGCAATTCCCAAGTACTCCTTACGTGAAGCGGGCAACTGTTCACCTCGACTTGGTAACGCTGACCTCTCTGAACCTACTTCTCCTTACCATAAGGCTGTAGAGGACAGAGCCACTAACAAGAAGGGTTCCGGTGACGGTGAACCACTCGATGAGGTACACGTAGAAGAGGGACTGGTTCTTGATCTTCATCGCCTTGACCATGGCCGTTGCACTCAGTCGCTCCGCCTCCTTGAGTAGGTCGAAGGCGTCGTCGAAGTTCTGGGAGGTGTACTCGCTTTCAGCCTCCTTTCTCAATCCCTCTAAGTCCGCTACCATCTCCTCGATCTTCCTTACGTTTCCGCCGAACTTCTCGACGAAGTCCATGATCGAGACTAGGACCTGTCGCCTCTCAGAGAAGCTTCTGAACTCCTCCCTCGCTTTGTGGACTACCTCTATGTTGGTGGGGAGCCTCCTCCCCCTAGCTTGGAGTATTATGTTGACGAGTACGTCGAAGGAGTACGGGTTTTCATAGTGGTGGTGCATGTACCACCACCAGCCATGGTCTATGTCGTCGGCAACGGCCCAGAAATTGCCCCCGCCGGGGTAAGAGATCGAAACCAGCCACGGCGTGTCGCTCTTGTAGTATGTAAACGGCTTGACCACAGCCCAGATGTCCGACCCCTCCTTCTCGAAGAGGGTTGTGTAGTGATAGCCTACGACCCTTTCTATCCCCAAGGGCTTGAACATGGAGAGGACCGGCGGATCGTCCTTTGTGATGTGGATCGAGAAGGAGCTGTCTGGCCGCTTCATGGCGGGATCCATCTTCACCGGCATGGCCTCGGCCAGCGTTGTGCCGAGCCAGGTGTACCACACGTTTCCCTCGGGGCTGTTCAGCCCTCCACCCATCGTTACAAGCGCCGACTTTCCATTCTTCACAACGGCTTCGGAGAGCCGATTGATCTGGATATCGCTGAGGGGCTGGAGGTTGGCGTCTGGGTACATATAGAAGTCGAAGGCCAGCAAATCTCTTTCCGTTCTTGGGAAGTACATTCTGACGTATCTGCGGGCCTCCTCCATGGTGAAGCTGGAGATCGTGTCAGTGTCCGTTGGGATTAGGGCGAGTTCGAGGAGCGGGTCGTTCGGAAACCAATGTGGAAGGGGGCACTCCGCCGGCATGACCTGGCCGAGGGCTAGGACGCGAATTCTCTGGCCCGTCGTCGGTCCGAGCGATAGTGCGAGCAGCAGTGCTGCGAGGAATGCAGCTTTCTGGATGCCTAGTACCAGTTTCAACCCGCCAACCCCTGCGGATAGCCATCGCCCTCGATGCCTCCTTGCCTAAAATATATTGGGGAGGCGAGAGGGGTGTTCTAGGACGGGGCAGCCGTCTCTGCGCTGATTCGTTGCACGGCTTGCCTCCAGTCCCCGGGGAGGTGCCGCCTTTCCTGTGCCTTGGGTGCCCAGACTGGAAAGCTATTAGAGGGGGTTTGTATTGCAGCGCACCTCTATGCGGGGCCTCCTTTCACTCTTCTTGATCATGCAGGTGCTCCTCTGCGGTGGCGTTGCTGCAAGGGGAGGAATTCCCTGGACAATGGCAGCGTACGCAGCTCCGTGGAATTACTCCGAGCTGGCTAGGCTCGGATTCGACGCGGTATATCGGCATGCAGATTGGACTTGGGAGAAGATGGTTCCGGGTTGGCACGAGAAGAACCTGGGAAAGGCGAGTCTACAGGCACAGAGGTACAACATCACCTTCGTAGCCGGACAGTACTACCAACAGCCAAGCTGGCAGTACATAGACTTCAACTACTCCAGGGCTGTTGATCAGTACGGGCATGTCGAGACGAGGACTCCCTCGCCGGTTGACGAGAACTGGTGGAGGTATATGATGGAGGAGCCGGCGGTGTTCATAGCAAACATGTCTCTCTACTACCCCATCTGGGGAATGGTCTGGGATATGGAGCTCTACTACCACGAGACGTTCAGGCCGCCCGACTACACATTTGATGAGGCGGCGATACAGGCCTTTGCAAGAGACACCGGTAGGAACATCCCTCGCATCCCAGCGGCCCAGAGACATGACTGGCTAAAGGCCCATGGGCTGCTGGACGAGTATCTCCGATGGCAGGAGGAGAAGGCGTATCGCCTGGCGCTACAGCTTTCAGAGAAAGTTCACACGATCAATCCAAACCTGACTCTCGGCATCCTATACTTCGAGGACGCGTGGTTTCACTGGAAGATCCTTGAAGGCTTCATGACGCCTCATGCACCGGTGACGGGGTGGAACGAGCAGACCTACGGCGGATACAAACTGGGAGGCCCGGAGGGCGTCGACACCTACAGGGAACGCTGGGTCCAGCACGGGTTGAACGGCGAGTTCCTCCCCGGGATCTCTGCGATAGCCCCTTGGCTTCAGCTGACCTCAATAGAGGCAGCGCTGAGAGATAACGGGCATCTATGGATCTATCAGCAGTCTGAAGACAGGCCGGAGCGGAAGATGGAGCTGGCCCTCGTCAACCGATACTTTCTCTTCAACCGTACTGGTGTAAATCCTCTGCCAGCTTTCGACCTCTCCCCTGGTGTCTGTGCGAGGCCCTACCTAGGGCCAGAGGGCAAGGTCTCGTGCCTGCTGGACACCGTCGAGTATGGAGTGCCTCCTCCAACCGGCTTCGCCGTCATCACTGAGTCCCCGCGGATCGAGTATGCAGGGAAGAACTTCACCGTCAAGACGCTTCAGGGTCCAAATCCCTACTTGAAACCCGAGGACTTTCCGTGCGTAGTATATGGCCTTGAAGTGGACGACCTCCGCCGGACGTACATCAGGGCTCTTATCAGGGAGACGGAGACGATGGCGAGTCTATACCTTGGGCTCGGGCTTGGGGAAGATCCACGCCTGCAGGAGATACAGATCTCGGTCGAAGCCGCTAGGCGCAGCTTCTCGGACGGGAGGTACGGGGAGGCCGAGGCAAGGGTCCTCAGTGCTAGGGACGAGATGTACGCCCTTTGCCAGGAGAAGATCTGGCCTCTCGTAGACGCCGCCTTGCAGAACCCTAGAAACAGCCCCATCCCGCTTCAACTTCTCAACGTCTTCTCCTCGGCAAAGAGATACATCGAAAAGGGTGAAGCAATGAAGGGGCGCGCTTGGCTTTTTGAAGGGTTGAAGCAGTGGAGTGCGCGCGTCGACGAGATATTCTGGCATCTCGCTGGGCTCTGTGTCTTGGCGGCTTCGATTGGGATCAGGCGCGGTCGAGGAGAGCACAGTGCGACTAGTTCCAGAAGCCCTTCAGCAGCTCGATGTAGCGGCAATAGTTTGCAAAAGAGATATCACTTGAGACGCAGTGGTCGACGCTTGGGACATAGCCTCCTTCCTCAAGCAGGTAGGGAAGCTTAGAGCCGACCTCTCTTTCAAGAGCCTCTCCTCCTGCGGCCAACGCCCTCTTGTCTATGTTGCCAATTAGGATAAGGTCGCGTCCGTACTTCTTCCTCAACCTGAGAGCGTCCTCGCCGCTCGCTGCCTCGAGGGGGTAGAGACAGTTCACCCCTCCCTCCAAGAA
>CAYWSC010000018.1:4566-6129 GCA_964460695.1 Hadarchaeota archaeon (SeqCode) | reverse complement strand
GAGCTCTGGGCCCCAGTTCTTGGGGTATCTCCTCATATCCGTGGGGTCGTAGCGATCCCTGATCCTCTCGAAGTCCTCAGGCGTCTTGATGCCAAACTCGATGAACTGGGGCATGCTCGTGCCTGTTTTGAGAGACTTGGAGACCCATCTGAGCCCCGCGCCCCTCGTCTCAGTGATTATGTACCTTTCGTCCTCGTAGACGGTTCTGCTGACGAAGCTCGGGATGGGCCCATAGTCCAGGGGGATACCTTCACGTTTGTCAAATCCAAAGTAGTCGTCGTGGCTGACGTCGGGGGGCAGGCCTTCCCTCCGCCACCTGTTCAGGGTCTCCTGCCAGAAGCCCAGCCACTCGTAGAACGGCGGGCGATCGGTCTCCTCGAAGTGCATGCAGGCGTTGAACCTTTCCCGGGCGTTCATAGGGCGATCTTAGAACCGCCTTGTTTATAAACGGGCTTGGTGTTCAGGCGCCTGGCAATTGTGGCCTGACGAAAAATTCTGCCCAAGGGCGTATCAAGCAACGTGGAGCGGAGATAGCCTTCGATTCCGTGCCATAGACCGGTCGGGGGACACGGTTCCTCTTGCGCAGCATCTCCGCATCCCGCCGACCAGGTATGGTCCGATATGCAGCCGGGCGGGGATTTCCACACAGTCTTAGATAGGCCAACTGAGTTCTCGACCAGAATAGTGGCTAACCAGACTTGAGCTTGCCGCTACGACTCACGGCCATCGCGTTGGGATCTCTAGGGTATCCGATACTGGTTCTCGTCGTGGTCAAGCAACTGGGGCTGCGAGCCCGGTTGTTGAGCGGTCACCCGGGGATATGTATACCGGTGGCCTCCTCCACTGATACCTTGCCGCCGACGCTTGTCTCGGCGTATCCCCTGAGCATCCCTTGGTCTACGAAGTAGTAGCCCCAGAGCGTGTTTCCCAGTGCTAGGTAGTCGTATGCGTGCTCGTTTTCCTTGCAAGCCGAGGCTATCACGATGCTGTCCTAGGCTCCAGCGGAGCTAATGTCGCCGTCATCGTCGTCGAACATGCCGCCACTGTAGCAGTTGCCGAAGAAGAGAGTGAAGTGAGACACCTTGCTGTTTCTGAACTTCTCCGCCAACCAGCCATCGGGCAGGCCATAGAGGTCGTAGGTCACGATAATCTCGTCGTATCCATCACTCTCCATGTTGTCATCCTACCCTTCCTCGTCGGGTGCTCTGTAGCCGCGTCCGCTGAAGAAGACGACGTGGCTCTCTTCGTTGCTATTTGCTATGAGCCAGTCGATGGCGGATTGTATAGCGCGTCTCGGTGCCATAGGCTTTGCTTCCACTGTGTGGTCTCGTAGCTCTGCCAGATAAGGTCCCGCCTCCTTCTCGCGGCGTTCGGTTGGAGCAACCGAGCTCGGGCACTCCCGCCACAACATCGGCTCCATGGAGTACTCGGAGATCTCTGTGCGCCGTCCTAAGGGACCCCGACCCTTTGGCCACCACGTCCAGAACACGGTGCCCTGACCCAAGCCTGCCAAGGGAATATTCCTGTAGGAGGCTGGTCGATTCCGGTTTCGCCGAGGACAGG
>CAYWSC010000018.1:0-4466 GCA_964460695.1 Hadarchaeota archaeon (SeqCode) | reverse complement strand
GGAAGCTCGACACGGTAGAGGCAATTTTCAGATCGCTTTAATTCCATATCAAAAGTGTTAAATATTTCAAGTCAAATGCCTCCTGTCACTTAGTGTATTGGGATGACTTGGTCTCTAGGGCGCGCCAGAGAGGAACTAGCGCCCGCCAGGAGTTCAGAGAGGAGGTCCAGAAAGCCGCTCTGGCGTCGCTCAGCAGGAAGGGTGCTTTCAGCTTCTTCGCGTTGCAAGGCGGTGGAGCCCTTCGCTTCTTCCATGGTAGCCCGCGCTTTTCAGCCGACTTGGATTTTGCGAGTGTAGGCAGAAAAGCAAGGATCGATGCCGCGACGTTTGAGGGAAGCCTACGTAGGTTTGTCTCTCGCACTTTCCCGTATCTCGGTCAGGTGGTAACCAGGGTTAGAAAGACCACTCAGGGGACGACTCGCATCGTAATAGAGACTCTTTCGGATCAGGTCGACCAGAGGATACGGGTGCACCTTGAGTTTGCTCAGGTACCCTCCTATCTCAACGAGCCCAAGGTACTTGACTATCCGCCCCTTTCGCCTGTTGTAAGGGTTGAACAGCTATCTGAGATAGTCGCGGACAAGATCACGGCTTTGGGGAACCGACCCTACGTGAAGGGGAGGGATATCTGGGATCTTTACTTCTTGGTCTGGGAGAGAAAGGTTCAGGTTCCTTGGCGGCTGGTCGCAAGAAAGGCGAATGATTATGGAGCTACCTTTGAAGATCTGGCTCGAAGGCTGTCAGAGGTGGCGGGTCGACTGAGAAGCGAAGGCGCCTCTCTTCTTACACGTGAAATGGAAATCTTCCTTCCGCATAACGCGTTGGAGCAGTATCGAACATCATCAGACCGGATCGTTTCCTTTGTAGCTTGCCTGCTCGAGGAAGCAGAACGTGCAGGTTGGGAGGTTGTAGGCCATGAAGCTGAGTGAGTGGCTGGAGCTTTTCAGGGCCTACCCGGGGAAGAAGCTCTTCTCCGTGAGGGAGTTGGCGGCGATTACTGGGGAAGATTTGAGGCGTCTATCCGTCGAACTGAACCGGCTAACGGGCAAGGGGGTGGTGAGGAGGGTATGCAGGTCATGGTACGAGAATCCGTTTTGCCCACCCTCACGCGAGGAAATCGCCATGGTCCTGCGGCGTCCCTCGTACCTATCGCTAGAGTACGCGCTGTCAAGGCGAGGAGTGCTGCTACAGAGCGTCGAGAGGTTGACGCTAGTTACTACCGAGCTTCCCTATACGTATCGAACCGAGCGAGGAGTCTTCGAGTACCACCAGGTGAAGCCCCGGCTGTTCTGGGGGTATGAGGGCGACGGCGCAGTTCTGGTAGCCCATCCTGAGAAGGCCCTCCTTGACCTTCTCTATCTTCGCTGCACTAGGAATCGAGAGCTGAGCGGGGAGAATCTGGTATCTCTGCTGGATGATATGGATCTAGAGCTTTTGGATGTGGAGAAGCTGCGGGAGTACTCAGAGGTGTTTCCCAAGGCCGTCAGGAGGTTGCTGGGCAACTCTCAGGTTTGGAGTTCCCTTGGAGAAGGCGAATGATCTTGCCATGATCCTCTCCGATGTCCCGGTAGACAGGGAGGCCGTGTCTCTAACCGGGATGACTTGTCGCCTGGTATAGTCGACAGCAGGTGTCGCTGGCTTCTAGTCTAGCCGCGTGTCATCGGTCTGCGCTGCTGACTTGGAATGAGCCTAGCCCGGCTTGGAAGCTGAGCAGCGGTAGCGTTAGCCGCTCCGGGGCCATCTGGACGATCCAGGGTTCCGAATCGTCGTTGGGGACATAAATGACCGGAAGTCCCTGTCGCAGGCGATTGAGGGTTGCACCTACGTTTTCCACCTTGCAGCAGATCCAGTGGTGAGGGCTGGGTCCGACGATGAGGCAAGGAGGCGCTCCCGCAATAGGAACAACGTATCCGGGACGCAGGAGGTTCTAGAGGCGATGGTGAGAAGCGGGGCGGAGAGGATTCTCTTTGCATCCAGTTCCACTGTGTACGGGGAGGCCAAGACTGTTCCTACGCCTGAAGACTATGACCCTCTGAAGCCTATATCGATCTATGGGGCGAGCAAATTGCGGCGAAGGGTTTGTCACCGCCTATTCTCAGGGCTTCGGCCTCTCCTACTGGATCTTTCGTTTCGCCAACATCGTCGGCCCTAGGGCGGTGCACGGTGTCATCCCCGACTGCGTTGCTGCCTACCATAATGCCTCACCTACGGGAACTCGCCGTAGCCGCAGAAGGATTGACTGGTCCGCGGGACAAGTGGGCAAGGTTTATGGGAGAGACTGGATGGGATTAACAGCTGAATTAGATGACCGTGGGCGAATCACAATCCCAGAAAAGTTGCGAAAGAAACTCCAGATCCGGGCGGGCGACGAATTCAGAATCGAGGAACAGGAAGGCGTGCTGCTCCTTCGCTGGGAGACGGACCGCACATACAAGGTAAGAGGCAGAAGGAAGTGGGGAGACGAAGCCTTCCTCGACGCGGGGAGGCGGCTCTCGGTGAGCGATAGAATCCTGTTGGATGTCAGTGCTCTGGCCATCTACACAGTGGAAGATCACCCTCCGTCACCGATTCATCGCGAAAGAGGTCGAACCAGGACTGGAAGGAAAGCGACAGATCATAATCTGTGATCATATTCCACTCTGGTCAACTTCTTGAAGGCATCTTCTACCAGTTCTATGTCGATTGCTGAGTCTTCACCGGATGACAGGGGCGTCTTGTCTTCCAGTATACATTCGATGAAGTGTCCTGCGCATCGCCGGAAGGACCAGTCCCATGGAGGAAGAGGCGTCTCTATCGTCTGACGGGAGCCTGCTCGGTACAGCTGCACCTTGGCCGGGACGTTCTTGAGTAGGGGAGGAGGGGTGGAAATGGTCATTTTCCCGTCCGTCGTGTAGATCTCCGTCACCTCGTCCCAGGCGCGGGCAGAGAGAGAGCCGGCCTCCACCACGGCGGCGTAGTCTGGGTACTCCATGAGAAGGATCTTTGTCTTCGGATGGAAGGAAGAGAACTTTGCTTCTCTGGGGTTTCCCAACAGGTGTCTGAGGAGGTTTATGTTGTGGCAGAAGACGTTCAGGTACCTCCTGTACTCCCCGATGAGGTCCTGTGGCAACCAGGCCGGGTTCACCTGCCTCGGTTCAGGCCCTGCTTCGTCGCTGTGCAGCGGCCTTCCAACGTTGCAGATCCAGTCTCCGGCGAAGCAGTGGGAACGGGCGAATGTGAGGCTGCCTAGGGATCCGTTTAGAAGGGCCTCGGCGAGCATCCTCTTGGCAAGTTCAACGCCCGGGTCAAACCTCTTCATGTAGCTGACCATGAGCTTGACTCCGTGTCTGTTTGCCGCGCGAACCATCTCCCTTGCGTCTCTCGATGTTGTGGCCATTGGCTTCTCCGTGTAGACGTGCTTGCCAGCCCTAAGCGCATCTAGGGCTATCTGTGCATGCCAGTCGTCTGGGGTGACCTCGACGATGGCATCTACCTCGGGATCCTCGATGAGTTTGAGGTGGTCGCTGTAGACGCGGGGAACGGAGTACTTGTCGGCCACCATTCTAGCCAGGTTTGTTCTAACGTCGGCGAGAGCGACGATCTCACACCTCTGATCCTGAGCGAAGTTCGGCAGGTGGGCCATCTGGCCCATGAAGCCGCAGCCGACAAAGCCAATCTTGACCTTTTTCATCCATCCTCCTCCTCTTCCTCAGTGTTTAACAGCCGGGAGGCATCCCCGAGGTAGGTTCTCTGTCTAGCTTGTGAAGTCGCTCTTAAAGTATTCGTGAGGAGGAGTTTCCTCGTACAGCAGCTACGCCAGCGGGCTGTCTTTCTAGACCCGCTGATCTAGGTTACCTTGGCAGCCGGTATTTGAGTCCTTCATCGATCATGGCAAGGTAGTTGTCCACAGGTATGTAGTTTGAGACGGAGTTACCTGTTCCGAGGGCGTAGCCCCTTCCTGCGCACTCGTTGAGAATACGTCGGACATACGTTCTAACCTCTCCCTCGGATCTTCTGGAGATGAAGTCCATGTCCACCCCACCTAGCAGGGCGATCCTGTCTCCCCACCTCCTCTTGGCCTCTGCGACCGGCGTGTGGGAATCTTTGAAGGAGTGCTTCGCATCATAGCCGCAGTAGTCGATTATGTCATCCATTATGGACTGTATGTTTCCACAGGAGTGCAGTATCGCCGGCTTTCCATGGGCGTGAACCGCCTTGACCATCCTTCTGTGCCAGTATAGGATGTACTTCTTGAGATAGCGAGGAGGTATTAGTGGGCCGCTCTGGTAGCCCATGTCGTCGCAGCAGCAGACTGCTCCGACCTCGTCCATCTCGGCCGCCGCCTCGGCTGCCGCGACCGATGCCTCTCCGAGTCTGGCGCAGACATCTTTGAGTAGGTCGGGATTGGTGTATAGACATCTGCTGAGGGCCTTTACCCCCATGATTCTCTCTGCTATTGGTTCCAGGATGTTAGAGGTGACGGCTAC
>CAYWSC010000017.1:0-13660 GCA_964460695.1 Hadarchaeota archaeon (SeqCode) | reverse complement strand
CAGCAGGACCACCGCGCCGTGAACCATCTAGATTGGATTGAATCAAGAAGACGGAATCTATCGCAGGCGAGGTTCCCTACCTTGACTAGGGGAGCAGCTTGTTCCCTTCCAAACCTCTCCAAGCTTGGGGTGGTTACTATCCCATGCGAGAAGGGGTAATATAGGCCGAAACTCGTGTCAAGAAATACATATCAAACCCCCTCCTTTTGCCCTGCCGGCGATTCGATGGAGAACCTTCTGGCATGCCGGCCGTCCTCCTACGGGAGGTACAGGGAATTGGCCTTCGAGTACCTGCCCAAGGCGGGGATAACCCACGTTGAGGTTCCGGCCCCCGATCCCGACGGTATAGACGAGCTGAAGAACAAGCTCTCCCAGAGCGGGCTAGAAGCCTCATCCCTGGAGACCAGCTGCGACCTCTCCAAGGCTGAAGAGGTGAAGCGCCTCCTCCAGGTCTTCGACACGGCGAGGAAGATGGACGTCGGGATAGTCTTCTGCAGCACCAAGTCCGGAGGCCTTCCCAAGGAGGAGGTCTACAGGTCCCTCGCCTCCATTGGGGATAGGGCAAGGGAGCTGGATGTCGTGCTCTCCATGGAGACCCATCCCGATCTCTGCGAGAACGGCGACAAGATGCTGGCGACCATGAGGGGCGTGGACCACCCCAACGTGAGGATCAACTTCGACACCGCCAACATCTACTACTACAACGAGGGCGTCGATGCAGTTGTGGAGCTGGAGAAGATCCGTAGCTACGTGGCCAGCGTCCACCTCAAGGATACGAACGGCAAGCCCAAGACCTGGTACTTCCCCACCCTAGGGGAGGGCGTGGTCGACTTCCCGAAGATCTTCCAGCTTCTCAACGAGGTTGGCTTCCACGGCCCCTTCACCCTCGAGATGGAGGGGATCCAGGGAGAGAACCTATCCTTCGAGGAGACCCACCAGAGGATCGTAGACTCGGTCAACTACCTGAGGAGCATAGGCGTCATCTAGATACCCGTCGTCTAGACTGGTTTGCCTAGAAAGGCTAGCAGCCCTGCTTGGCGAACTCTAGCGCATCCTCCCCCTGGAGGAAGGCGACCTCCAGCTCGTAGGAGCACTTCTCCCCGGGCTCCAGGTAGACAAGAGTTCCCCTCTGCCTCTCCTTGTCCCTGCCTTCAACCCAGCAGTTGGATGGCTCTATCCCCACCACGTAGACGGACTCGCCCATCATCTTCCACTCGACAAACCTGGGTAGCTGCTCCTTCAGATAGGTCACCCTAACCGCTATCTGCCTCTTCTCGTTGACGATCCCAACTGTGACCAGTCCCTTCTTGTCCGGCTCGAGGTCGTGGTAGAAGACGTGCTCCTTGAATCCGGGGATGGGCTTGGTGAAGACCTGGTACTCGTTCAAACCCGACTCTGCATCCTGGTCCCTGGGGATGACCTCCTTCGACGTGCACACGAGCCTGGAGCCGTCATCCACTACGGGGAAGCCGATGTTCATGTGGTATATGATCATGTGGGGAGAGGGCTCGAATCCGACGTTCTCCACTGTATCCCTTATCCAGAGCTTGGATTCGCCCAGCCTGGTCGAGATCTCCCTCCTCAGGACGAGGGTGGGCTGAAAGACCTTCGCCTCATGAACCTCGCCGTATATCTTCATCACCAGCTCGTCGCCCTGCCAGGCCTCCTCGACCCCTACATTCCTGGCAGGGATGTTGGAGATCCTTCCATGCAGCCCCAGTTCCTGGCCCTCGTCGCTGCAAGGGGCACCCGCGTAGGTCAGGCCGCAGGTGGTCAGAAGCCCGCCGAAGAAGCTCCTCAGCCACTCGTCGCCCCTGGCGTCGTAGAAGGAGGGGGCGGTGCGACCGGTCGGGGAGATCCAGCCTATAGGAATCCCGGCGAAGCTGGCCTGGGCTATGTCCAGTGCCCTGTCGGGGAGAACGGTGAACTGGAACCCGCTTCCCGTTCTGAACACGGCGGCTCGATTCCCCCTCTCCGGTCCGTCTGAGAGCTCGACCAGCTCGACTCCGCCTATCTGCTTGACGCTTCCCACCCGGCGCAGAAGCTCCCTGCGTGACAGACTCTCACCGAATAGCTGTACCATTCCGCTCACCCGCCGAGAGAGATGAGTCTACAGTTCTTATCTTTGTCGCCACAGAGGCCTCGACGAATAGATCGGGCAAGACCCGAAGAGTTACCTCTTGAGCGGTAGGTCTACAGGCCTCTTCAGCTTGGACGACTCGTAGATCGCCAGGGAAAGCTCTAGGGCTCTTCTCCCGTCTTCCGGCCCGACGAACGGAGGGGCGTCCTTCTCTATCGAGTCTAGGAACGACTCCAGCTGTAGGGCGGTGGAGTCTCCTCCGGGGGGAAGCTCCACCTTCTCCCACTCCTTCTCGCCCTTCCTCTTCAAGGCGAGTCCCCCCATGGCGTAGGAAAGGGTGGCCTCGGTTCCGTTGAACTCGAAGGGAGGTGCCGTCGAGCCCTCTATTGCGGTGCTGGCCATGAAGCTTAGCGTCGCGCCGGACTCGAACTTGATTATGGCGGTGCCTGTATCCTCGACCTCTATGTCGTGGTAGAGGTTCTCGCAGAAGCCTATGACCGTCTTGGCAGGCCCCATCCACCATGAGAGGGAGTCGAGGTGGTGGGTCGCCTGGTTCATAAGGACTCCTCCACCCTGGGTCGCCCACTTGGTCCTCCACTCGGCCCGCTCGTAGTAGCTGGGGGCCCTCCACGTCTTGACGGTGCAGTTGGCGTACTGAAGCCTTCCAAGCACGCCGCCCTCAAGGATCTCCTTGATCTTCCTGTAGGCCGGATTCCACCGGTAGTTATAGCCTACGTAGAGCTTGCGTCCCGTCTCCTTCGAGACCTCCACGATCTGGTCCGCCTCCTCCATGGTTATGCACATGGGCTTCTCGACCAGGACGTGTAGCCCCGCCTTCATCGCGTCGATGGACATCGGTGCGTGGAGGAAGTTCGGGGTGGAGATTATGGCCGCGTCGAGCTCCTCCTTCTCGAGCATCTCCCTGTAGTCCTTGTACCAGGAGCCTGCTCCGAGCTCCTCTGCGGCGGACTTGGCCGCCTCCTCAACTATGTCGGCTATCGAGACGAGTTCGCATCTCTCGGACTCGGCGACACGCCTGGCGTGGCTCATGCCCCTGCCAAGCCCGATGATGCCGATCCTAACCGTCAACCAGGGTACCTCCGGCCACCCCCAATACCTACTCGTTAAAAATATTCCACCGCTCCGCGGCGGCTAGAGGAGGTCCTCCGTCCACTCCTCTATCTCCTCCATCTGCCGCCGATGCCTCGCGTATGCAAGGCCGAATGTGGCCGGGATGGCGGAGGCGATGAGACCGAAGAGGAGCCAGACCACCGGATCCTCCATTGCAGACCCTGTGTACTCCCTTCCAAGAGTGTAGGGTATGCCTATGATGAGCGCTAGGAAGACGACCACCAGCCAGGTGGCCGAGACGATCCTTATGATCTGCGTCGTCGTCGATCGCCTAACCAATATGACCAAGAACCAAACTCGCCCCGTGTATAATTTGATTTCGTTTTTCCCAGCCCGCCACGGTCGTCTTGGCAATATTTCTCAAAGATGAGCGCTGCTCTCCAGCCGTTGAGACCGTCTGTCCGCCTCTCGCACATCATCTCCGAGTCGGCGCGATACGCCGCACAGGTCGGCAACCGCCCGGTAAGGCTGCTCCTACTCTGGATCGCGGCAGCGATCCCCGTAGTGGACATCATCGTCCTGGGCTACATGGCGAGGGTTGCAAGGCAGACTCCCTTCGAGGCGGATCCGCCGAGGCTTGTAAGGCCCCTCGAACTCTTCGCAGACGGCGTGGTAATCCTGGTCGTGCTCGTCGTCTATCTGCTGGGAGGGGTGGTCGTGGCAGCTGCGTTCTACCTGCTGGGATCCATACCAGGCGCCCTAGTGGGTCTGGCCCTAGCGGCGGTGGGCTACTCCTTCGTTCCCCTCGCGTGCCTGGCGGTCTTGGCAAAGGGAGAGCTCTCGGAGGCCTTCGACATTCCGTCAATACTCAGAAGGGTTGCAAGGATAGGCATCGCCCGATACTACACCTGGATGGGGCTGGGACTGCTTCTCATGCTCCTGCTGGGCGCCCAGATCCTCTACCTAAAGGTCTGGGGCATATGGCTCGGCTCCCTGGTTTGGCCCCTCGTCGGCGTCTTCGTGGCTAGGGGTACGGCGCTGATGTACGCCTACTCTGACCTCAGCTTGTCGGGCGAGCCATAAGCTCTAGCCTGCAAAGCCCCTAGCATGGGCCAGCTTCTCAAGAAGGTCTGCAACCGACGTGACGGGATACTGGATCTGGGCCAACAGTTCCTTCGCCCTGACCCCGTCCAGCTTCACCTCTCCGATCAGGGCGGAGAGCCTCCCCGGCCCGTGGATCGGGAACCACTGGAAGTTGAGCCTCCTGATCACCACCCTCACCCAGGAGGACCTCTTCACCGCCCGCAGGAGCTGATCCGCATTTTCAAAGGCACTTGCCTCCGAGAAGCACAGATCGGCGATCTCTCCTGCCGACAGTAGGCCAAGCCCATCGACCTGCAGCATTTTCCCCGGGCCCCCAAGGGCGGCCACCAGGGAGAACCTGCTTCTAATTGGAAAGTTCGCGCCTGCCAGGGCTTGCTCGAGGGTACAAGGACTCTCTCCGGTCGAACTCTCCGTGCAGGCAGACTCCTTGGATGGACCTTTACGCCTTACAAGCCCTCGCCCAGCAGACCCGTGGCGGGCTGAATGACGGCGAAACATGAACTCACTCCTGGACTAGAGGGGTCGGAGCCACTAATTAAGGTAAAACAACCGTAGGTATCGGTGGCAACCGGGTCGGTTTGAACGTATTGAAAACCTTTCGATTAACCGTCGGGCACGATCAGCACAGGGACCGTGACCCGTCGAGGCGTAAGAGAGCCCTCCTGCGAAGCTCGATAGCCAGTCCAAGATGTATCACGCATGCTCGGACAGTTTTTCGGATCGACAGATAGCCCCCGGCCATTGGGCTATCTCTATGAGGATCCTCCTGTTGTGTTGATCTTGGCCGTTTCTCCCCGGGGAGAACGGAACAGGCAAGGAAGAAGGCGTAGGAGGGGATCGAAGTGTCTTTTTTGGGCACTTCTACACCCTTTACGCTCAGATGTCAAGAGATCCCTCCTAGTTATGATAGCTACCCGGCGACAAAGCGACAAAGTGGCAAAAGCGTAATATACGAGGAGCCTCCAACGAATTCATACCGGTTGTTGGCCGGGATGGGAACACTTTCTCTGAACCCCAGCGTGGGGTGTTTCACCCTCATCCTGCTTGGTGTGGTGGCGCTCCTAGTGCCGCTAGGATACTCTCTTCCAGATCAGGAGAGCGTGCTCGAATTCTCCGCCGCCGGGACCGCAGCGATTCATCCGGCTCTTGGTAGAAACAGCTCCCTCAAGCTTGAGGGCCTACGGTTGGCCGTCAAGATCTTCGAACCCGGTATGGCAGAAGTCAACGTTAGCTATCGAATCCTGAATCCTACCGACCGTGCAGTGACCGAGGTCCTCCTTCTGCCGGTCTCGGCATCCCTCGGAATATCGTCCGTGAGAAGCCTCCTTTGCTGGCTCTACGCCGAGATGCCGCTGCAGTTCAACACGTCCTATCTCAGGCTGAATATCACCCAAGATCACCAACCGGTTGCTTTCACCCAGCTACAGGAAGACCCGTCCCTGAACGAACTCCTTATGCGCTACCCAGGCTATAACCTCACGCAAAGGGTCTTCCGCGGCAAAGGACCCTTTCTTCCCTTTGCCTTCAACCTGACTGTGCGTGGGCGGTCCTCCACGAGCTTGTCGACATCATATTTCGTGCCCTATTCGTTGTATCCCTATCCCGTTTCTAGTCCAAACTGGCGCGCGAACGTGACCTCGGTGCAAGGGTTCTTCTCCTTCATCGGGGCCTCAGCGGCGCTGTGGACCGAGACAGCTCGCCTTGAGCTGCGGGTCACCATTGACTCATCGTTGTTCCATGGCTCGAATCTGAGCTTCAGCCACCAAGATGGATCCTACATCCACTTCCTCCAGATGAGTGACTGGCATCCCGCCGCTGAACCCGTCTTCCCGGTGACATGGACAGCCTGGCAAGGACGTCCGGACGAACTTCCGTCCATACTTGTCGAATATCTTGACTCCACGATGCCGAATCAGACGGCCCTCCTTGAGAATCCATGGGAGTCCCATGTCCCCGAGGATATCAAGCTGGCTGGCTACCAGGCTAGACGTGACGGATCCAAGATCACGATCGAAGCCCATATCCGCGGAGCAGAAGATGCCTGCCTGATACCAATGCTTGAGTACCAGTTTGCATCGCGATATGCCGGAGCAGGCGGCGGGATGCCCCCGACCAAGAGGGACGGAGGAAAGTACCAGTGGGAGTTGGATCGCCTGCCCGAAGAAACCGGCACGCTCATCTACCAGGTCGTCGTCTACAACAACGACATATGGACCGCCTCCCCCATACAGTTCCTTCGTCTCCCGGAACTTGGCTGGTGGAATGCCACAATCGCCGCGACGATGTGGATGGTCAAGAAGAGCGACGCCAACGGCATGCCGCTCCTAGTCTTCCGTCTGCCGGAGAACATCTCAGACCCAAGGTGCGAGGTGATCTACCTCGCCCGGGGAATTCCCGGGGCCAGCACGGGGTCAATGCAGCGCATCGATGATGGGATATTCACCTATCAGTGCCCCGGATCCGACTTAGAGTTCATTGGAGAGCGGTTGGATCGAGGCGTCGGGTTCGCCTATGTGACATCACGTGACGAAGGGGGAGCGCTGACAAGATCCGAGGTCTTCATGTTCACCTTCGGTGGTGGTGTAAGTCTCGACCTGGAAGCGGACTATTCTCAACCCTCGCCCGGACCAGTGCCGATACGTGAATGTGTCCTCGGTCTTCCAATTCTTCTCGGGTGCGGCCTTCTTCTCACAAGACGCAGAAGGATTGCATAGGACGTGACATCGGCCTCACCACTGGAAGAACGCCGACTGGGATGCTCAAGGGGGCAAAGGGAGTTGGTGTAAGGTACTTCTCGAAATGCAGACCCTGATCCGGCGGCTTGCCTCATCCTCTTCTCACCTACTCTACGACGTTCAGAAGGAGAGCCCTCTCCTCCCCGTCGCAGATCAAGCTCACCACCTGTATCACCACCTGTACGGCTTCGGCGTAGTGTGTCCTCGTGTAGATCACCCTGGTTCTGCCCGAGGCAGGATCTCGCCTAGCCTGTCTGGGCGTCGCCGGCGCAAGGGAGAGAACAGCGATGAAGACCGCCACGGCGATCTTCGAGGAAGACGAGCGGTCTCGCTTGCACGATCTGGGCCAAGAACCATTTCGCTAAGGGCGGGTGGGAAGCCGCGTGCACATCACATTTAATTCAACCCGAAGTTCCACGGAACCGCTTTCTTGGTCGCCGTATCCTTAGCAGGGCGCAAGCAAGCGCCAGAGGCCTAGAAGTCCGCCGTTCTACGCCGGCACCCAACTGCGGTAGGATATGTACAGCACGCCTGACCCCTTTTGACTTAACCCACCGCCTTCGTGGTTTCCACCTCTCGATAGAGGGCTCTTCTGACCAACAATAGCCAGACGACAACCCACGCACCCACGAGGACGCCCCTCGCTACCACTCGACCACGTACGCCCGTAAATGGGCCTTGTCCTTCAGTTACACGGCTTCTGACTCGAGACCCTTGGGTTCTTCGACCGCGGTCTTGATGGATTCATAAGCTGTATCGAAGTCCCTATTCGCATAATGGTACTGAAAGCAACCTTCGAATTACTCGTCCTTGGCACCTGCGAGTTTTCGCATTCCTCAGTGGTCTCTAATGTGCTTCTGTACAAATCCGCGTGACCTTCCCAAATATGTCTTGTTCGGATGCGTAACGAACGGGTATGGCCTCCAAAACCCTTTGTATCGATTGTGCCAAAGTCGCTCCGCTGCGATGAGGAGTATGTCTGCGATCAATGTGTACCAGAAGAGGCTCAGTCCTATCAATCCGGGGGAAGATCTTGGCGCGGTAAGCCGAGTCAGCTAGCGACGTCATTGGCTGTGAACAACGGCATTGCCCCGCTATGTCCACGCCCGCCCTGGACCCGGATCGCGCTCTGCTTCAGATTGCTCGTAACTGCCCTGTACGTTCCAAGTCTTGCCCCGAACCACCGATCCACGGATTCAGATTGGATCCCGATAACATATATTCTTCGAGCGGTAAAGGCGTTGGGACAGATCTAGAAATTCGTGGGAGGTTGGCCTATCGGTCGCTGGACAAACCATGACTGCATCCAGTGCCTGGATGATCCTTGCCTCTTCCAGCTCGTACCATACCTCAAGCCATGTGAGCCTGAGCCACAGATTGATACTTCCCTTAGTCCTAGGCATCCTTCTCTCAACCTCCCAGGTAATCTCCTTACGTACGAATCTGCTGCTGAATGGTGATGTTTCCCCGGCGGAGTCGCCTCTTCCATACTGGTTCAATACCGACTTCACCGTTACATATTCCATGATACCAACCAACGACCAGCTGTGGGATCCGGAATCAGTAAGACGCTACATCAGGCTTTACACGCCGCGCAACAAGCGGGATATGAACAGATTCGACGCGATCTTCCATGTAGAATCGGACTTTTCGGTTTTCACCCCGAAGGCTCTGCAACTCTTCAGAGAGGCGACCTTTACCGAGGGCAAGCCATCCTTCTGCTCGCCTCCTTTTGATGCTCCCTATACATATTCATGGGTCAATAGCTTCATGCTGGATATGTGTCCCCACGATCTTTCCATCGAAAAGAATCTGGAGAACATCCAGATACAGGATTATTCATGGTCAGTCGTAATTCTCACTGACAGGGATCTGCCGCCGGTTCTGACTATGTTCAAAGGCTTCGGCTTGGAAAAGGCGACCGGCAGCGGCCATATTGCGCTTTATCCAAAGCTTGGAGCCACCGTTTGGGCGACGATGAAGAACGCCTTCGACCCCGCCGGGAGAGAGAACCCTCCATTCATGTTGTCGTGGAGGTGGGGAAAAGGGCTTGTTTGGGCGGTTGCACAGGACTACGACAGGGATTGGTGGGGAGTCCAAAGCGGACTTTTCGGCTGGGACCCACGTAAGAACCCCGTATCCCCGGATATCGTCCTGAACATGATCTACTACTCGGTAGGCAGGCAGCTGCCGGAGGACATAACGATCATTCACGAGATCCGGATGGTATATAGGTCTCTATCCGACGATCGCGAATTACTGCTCTCCATACTTGAATTCGTCCAGAGATTCGGCGCGGCCACCAGTAAGATCGAAGCTAGAATTGATGAAATCAGGAGTCTCGAAAAGGAAGCTGAGCTACAATTCGAAGAAGGAATGTATGATGAAAGCCTGGCAGCCCTGAGAGAGGCCTCAGCTAGGTATGGAGAGATAGGAAACGATGCCATGAAGCTAAAGAACCAGGCAATTTTCTGGGTCTATGTGATCGAATGGAGCGTCGTGCTGTCCAGCTGCATGATCTGCGGTTCCGTGTTGTACACCCTCATGATCGGAAAGAGACTCTACAAACAAGCAGCAACCACGAGGGCAAGATGAGGGTGTCCACCAAGTTGTATACCGCTTGTAATGCCCGCGTCACCTGCGTCCGCATTTCAGCTGCTGATCCATCATTCTTGAACGTTTGCACTCCTCAAACCGCGTTACAACCGCCTCGCCGTTCGTCAAGACCTCTATATCATCTAAGCTTGGAAGGGGGAACCGCAAGATGAGAGTTCACCGGTGGGTCGAGGGGAGTGGGGCAATCCCCGCTCAGTGATGCTCCTGCCTACGGCGTATGGATGGTGCAGCGCCCCAGGAGGAGTGAGATTCTCGAGCTCTCGGTTCTGTTGACTGATGACGCAGGCCTGCACCCCCAAGCAGAGTGGGGGAGCAGCCCAGAGAAACTGCAAGTCATCTCGGTGATCGTTGACGGCGAGCAACCGCTCATCTGGTCGACCTTCGCATAGTGATCTCGCAGGAACCAGCTTGGTAGGCTTCATCAACGACCAGTGTTTCTCGAACGCACTAGCCGACAAGAACTGTCCATAAGATTCGCCGGCACCCGCGGAAACAGCTTCTTCTCCAAGCTGAGGCTCATCTCCCTGTCAGTGGCGACCATCTGCCCTCCCTGACCACTGGCACAATCTCATGTTGAGCCTCCTTCACCCCAGTCTTTGTTCTTGGCACCAGCCCCGATGTCGATGGCCTGGGACTTATCGACACTCTGATCAGCACCGTAGACCCAGTTGTCAAACTCCTCATCGTACGGATACGGCTGCGCGTTGCGAGAAAGGTTTAATATCGCTAGCTTGGTGAGTCGCCCAGCATGGAGGAGTTGAGCCGGGCAGCCATGATAGTATTCCTTGCAGCCCTGCTTCCGGCAGTGGCTTCAGCCTCCCACGACCCAGGATTCTTCCACGCCGTCTACGGCGTGTGGAACTACTCCCTCCTCGGTGAGCTCGGCTTTGATGCGGTCTATGAGGAAGTATGGTGGACCGACGGTGCGGACAAGGCTCTGGCCAAGTTCCGTAACGAGAGCGTCTTGGCTGCAGCCTACAACATCTCCTACATCTGCGGTCCGTACTATGAGGTGACGGTGCCGTCGTTCAATTACACCCGCGCGGTCAATGCCAACGGGCACGTCGAGGCCCGAACCCCGTCGCGCATCGAGGAGACGTACTGGCACGAGCTGATAGAAGAGCCGGGCCTCGCGATAGCCAACCTATCCCTCCACTGCCCGATCTGGGGGATAGTCTGGGACATGGAGGACTACCTGAAGGAGGACTTCACCTACTGGGACTACACCTTCGACGACCTAGCCCTGCAGGCATTCGCCAGCGACGCCGGCATTAGCGTCCCAAGCCTTGTGCCCTCGGAGAGGCAGAAGTGGTTGCAGTCTCAGGGCCTTCTCGAAGAATTCCAGCATTGGGAGGAGCAGAAGGTGTACGATCTGGCAAGGGCAACCGCCCACAGGATCTACGCCATCAATCCTAACCTGACCCTCGGGATCCTCGCCTTCGAGGACGACTCATGGTTCCATCTTAGCATCCTGAGGGGCTTCTCATCTGCGAAGAGACCCGTCATGGCGTGGCACGAGGACACCTACTCCGGATACAAGAAGGGCAAGATCGACCACAACCGCAAGGTCTTCGCCCAGCTCGGAATCAATGGGAGGGTGGTTCCGGGCCTATGGTCGCTTCTCATACCACCCTTCCAGCTCCTGAACCACATGGAGTTCGCGACACGCGACAACGGAGCCTTCTGGATCTACCAAAGGGCCACCGATCCGTGGATCCTAGGTCCCGAGGAGGACTATGTGACGGTCTTCAGGCTCTTCCAGGATCACATCTGGTTCAAAGGTTCACCCAACCCCAAGGATCCCTTCGAGGTTTTCCCTGGTGTCGAGATCAGGCCGAACCTCGGTCCGGAAGGGGTATCGGCAATCCTCGACCGTGGAGAGACCCTGAGATCAGCCGTATGCGGGATCGAGCTGAGCCCGACCATCGCGAACCTAACCTACGTGGGTGAAAACCTCAGCGTCAAGACCCTGAACAGATCCCATCTCACCCCGGATGATCTTCCATGCCTCGTATGGGGTCTGACCGCGGAGGACCTCAGGGCCATCCGTGCCTGGGGCTCACTCCGTGAACTTGAAGAGCTCCTCTCCGTCCACTCAGCCCTCGAACTGCCCGAGCTTCCCGCGTTCCATGCCGCCCTTAGCGATTCCCTTGAGAGCTTCAGAGACGGGAGATACGACCGGGTGATATCAGAGCTGGAACCGGTCCTCGAAGAGGCCTACTCGACTGTGCTGGACCAAGTCTGGCCCCTCGTCGAGGCTGGATTCAGTAACCCTCGGAACAGCGGGGTACCCATGCTAGTCCTGAACCGGATCTACACCGCCAGGAGGCAGTTCGACGAGGGCGACCAGAGCCAAGGAAGGATCTCCCTCTTGGAGGGCCTCAAGGAATGGAAGGAGATCTCCGAAGCATATGCGTCGGGTCCGGCCCTCGCAATAGCGATGATACTCCTCGCCATGGGCCGCTCCGGCAAACTCATGGAATATTCGAAACCTGTAAAGGTCGCTACGCTCGCGGATAATGCCACTCCCTGGAGAGCTGTGTACAGGTAGGGATTTTCGTCGCTCGATGACTTTTTCTTCCGAACGGCTCTAAGTCGGCGCGGAGATGTCGGGCCGGGAACCGGAGTTGCAAGGACAGCAACGGCTCGCCGATAGCGGCTTGTACACGTCAGATGGTCCCGTGCAAGCAGCGAAACGAGAGACGAATACACAACGTCCCCATTCCTTTACTCATCATGGGAAAAACGTCAAACGACCTTCGAGGCCGGCAGGGCCACGCATTTGTGTCTGGTCTTGATGGCCTTTTTCCCAAGATCGAGGAGCGATTCGCCTGCGACCCCTGTCCCAATTTCAGGTAGATTATGGATACCTCCGGCTTCTCCAAGGGGCTTTCGGCGATGCCCGCACAGACCACGCCTTGGGCTGGCCTATCTCCCCCTCGCGGGTTTGGAGGGAGGCCGCGTCATCACCCACTTCAGGTTGAAGGTGTAGTGCAGCCGGCTGCTGATGAGATGGATGAGCCCGTCATCTGTTTGGCAGGCCGCAAGATATCCCATGGGTTCGGCGGAGTCGAAGCCCATGGTGAATGGTTTTCCGTCCATGGTTTCGAGCTCCCTTCCGGGTCCGTCATCACTAACCAGGCGAATGAACGGCCAGGTCAATCCTTCGTCGAAGGAGACCGCGGCGAAGAGCCCGGTCACCAGGCGCTCCTTCCCGGATTGATCCTTGATGGGCATCGGCGTCTGGCTCTTCGCTGGACCCGTGAAGGAGCATAGGAGAATGGGGCCCTCCCTCAGCCTCATCAGAACCAGCCGCTGGCCCGCACTTATTGGAGGAAATTGACTAGGCTGGTAGGTCCATGTTCTTCCCATGTCGGAAGACAAGCTTAACGGCATCCGGCCCTCGAGCACTCCCCTTCCAAGCGCCATCAGTCTTCCGTCCCTCAGTTGCACCACTCCTGCGTGTATGCCTGCAACGACCCCTTCCGAGAGGGACCATGTCTGCCCGCCGTCCTGGCTCATCCAGAGGGCAGAAGCTTGGCGAGGGGAGCAATGGGTGCCGTCCGAGACGAGAATGATGCATCCCTCTCGCGTTGACGTCACGCAGGGCACCGGCTGGCTTGGAAGACCCCTTTCAGGGTTCACCAAACGCGCCTTGGACCATGTGACGCCGTTGTCCGTAGAGGTACGCATTACAAGGGCCAGATTCTTTCCGTAATTGGGTCCAGCCGACAGGCCGTTGAAATGGAAGAGGGTCTCCCCGTCGGACCACAGAGCCGGGGCGTGGTCGTTTCGGTCAGGGGCATCCCAGAAAGGCGAGGGGGGGTCCCAGTCGCTTGCCCCGTAGCGTAGGCGGCTTGCGGCGATGCCCAGCTCCCTCCCCCTCTCCTTAACACAGGTGTACCAGATCGCCAAGAGGTCTCCGTTGGGACACTTGACCAAGGCGGGATCGTGATTGTGGGCTGAGAAGAGCGGACCCTCCGACCCTTCGGGGATCTTGACGTATTTCCGTGGTTCGGCGAAGTAGGGCACACTGCGGTCCGGGCCCCTTGCC